>JANMGZ010000017.1:0-6747 GCA_031374905.1 Dolichospermum sp. OTE_70_metabat_362_sub | reverse complement strand
GGTCGCTTTTTCGGTGAGAATGGGGCGACGCACTAAATCCGGTAAATCACGGGTAGCAACTATTTTAGGCACTATAGACCTCCTGAATCTTGTCTAGAGTTGATGATGTGACGATAATTTTGTCAGCATGGAGTAAATCGTAAACGTTTAACTGGTCAGCGGGAATCAGTTTTAAGTTTTCGATGTTACGAGCTGATAAAAGCACGTTTTCTGCTATTTCAGACAAAATCAAAAGTGTCTTTTGTTCTGGTGTAGCACCCCATCTGCCTAATGCTGCTACTAGATCCTTTGTTTTAGGACGCTGTAACTCGTTGCTAAATTCTTCAACAACTATTAAATCTTCAGCACGACTAATAAAGACTGTCCGCAATGCCAAACGGCGTTCTTTGCGGTTCATGCTGATGTTAAAATCTCTGGGTTTTGGTCCAAAGATTACACCACCACCACGCCACAATGGTGAACGGATAGAACCAGCCCGGGCGCGACCTGTGCCTTTTTGCCGCCAAGGTTTACGACCACCACCACGAACTTCTGCACGAGTTTTAGTGCTGGCAGTTCCTTGGCGAGAATTGGTCATTTGTCTGACTAGAGCGCGGTGTACGATATGCGCCGCTGTCGTTTCTTTGGCAACTCGCAATTCAAAGCTTGTCTGGCCGACTTGCTCTCCTTGCCAATTTTTAATTACACTCTCTACCATCTTTGTGTCCTTTGTCAGTTGTCAGTTGTCAGTTGTCAGTTGTTCGTTGTCTTTTCTCCTGACTAATGACCAATGACTATTTTCTACCAACTAAATTTGCAGGAATAATGCTCACTAAGGCTCCTGGTTTACCAGGAATAGCTCCCTTAATCAGAATTAAGTTGCGTTCTACATCTACTCGGATTACTGTCAGTTTGCGAATTGTGACACGAGTACCGCCCAAACGTCCTGCCATCCTTTTACCGGGATAAACACGACCTGGGGTTGTACCAGCACCGATAGAACCTGGTGCTTTATGGTTTTTGGAACCGTGTGACATGGGACCACGAGCAAAGTTATTACGCTTTTGGTTGCCGGCAAAACCGCGAC
The DNA here is from genome assembly GCA_031374905.1 of Dolichospermum sp. OTE_70_metabat_362_sub. GTDB lineage: Bacteria > Cyanobacteriota > Cyanobacteriia > Cyanobacteriales > Nostocaceae > Dolichospermum. Next base: position 5,681 of record JANMGZ010000017.1, on the reverse strand, counting down.
CAATACTTGTCCCAGCTATATCTACAATTTCACCAGCGCTAAAAAGATCTGCTTTAAGTTCTTGACCTAAAGTATAATCCCCAGAGTTATCGGTGCGATATTCATTTAAGTGACGGAGTGCTGGGGCGGATGATTTAGCCAAATGTCCCAACAATGGTCTGTTCAGTGCCTTGGGTTTAACTTCGCCATAACCAACTTGAATGGCAGCATAACCGTCGGTCTGTTTCGTTTTAACTTGTGTAACGGTGCATGGACCGGCTTTGATGACAGTGACAGGAATAGCGACTCCTGCTTCATCAAAGATTTGAGTCATGCCCAGCTTGGTGCCGAGAATACCTACAGACACAGTTACTGGTTCTCCTTTCGTTCTATTTTTTTTGGGCTTGACCTGGAAGTCGAATGGGGACAGGTTTTGTCACCGTCGCTTAAGTGTAAACTTTATCTCGTGAATTTTGGACTGGCGTTAGACAGTGCAAATTCTTGGCGACGCAACAATTCTTGTCCCTTTTGCTTTAGTGAATTTGTTTATTTTCACTCAATCAAAATAGCAGTAATAACTGCCTGCTCTACAGAGAAGGTATTACTTCTGCAATCCAATGCGAGGCTTTATTGCTTTGCGCTGTGTGCAGCAATGCTTTTGTCCAAGCAATTGCTTTGGCACTCTACCGTTGTAGTCGGACTTAAATGGTTATTTCCACTCAGTATCCACTTCTTGAGACTTAACATAATGCCATTAAACCAACATCATCGCTCAAGAACTACTTCTTCTAATACCTTAAACTATTGTTTGAGGTCTTGCCTAATTTTTTTTAGGATTTACGGGAGTGATTTGGCGTGGGAGCTTAAATATGACTTTGGCTCTTGATCTGACCTGAAAGCTTTTTTAGTTTAGCAGTCTCTTACTAGATGAGCCAGTTTTATTCTTTTGGGGAAATTAACTAGACACTCAGATGCTAGGACTAACTAGAAACTCTAAATAAGAAAGATGGCTATCTAAATTATACTATCCGGTTACAATCTAACAGTATAAATCATTTATTAATTTTTGTCTAGTATTTTTTTTGCTATGTTTATGGGGCACTGAGGTAGATGTGGGTAATTTTCCCCAGATTCTGGCTTTGAATTCTCAAGATTGTTGAAAATATCTAGCTTGATTTAACTTAATCTACTACTAGAGAGTGAATAATAGAGATATCTAAGTGGGATAGGAAGAAAATCTATGGCACTAATTACCACTGGCAACAGTTTCATCCGCAATTTGGAGAAATTTGGGGCGTTGGGTGTTTATGTCCCTCTGGAGGGGGGCTATGAAGGTCGGTATCTCCGCCGATTACGGGCTGCTGGCTATGTTGGCCTACATATTACTGCTAGGGGACTAGGTGATGTGGCTGCTTATCTGACTCAAGTTCATGGTGTCAGACCACCTCATTTAGGTAAAAGAAGCAACAGTAGTGGTGCGGCTGTGGGTGATGTATATTACTTACCACCAATGATCAGTTCTCATTTGGAACAACTACCACCTAAATCTAAGGGGTTGGTGTTGTGGATTATTGAGGGATATATTCTTTCTGATCAGGAAGTTGAGTATTTAATGAATTTGCCTAAGTTAGAACCACGGGTTAAGGTGGTAATTGAGAGAGGTGGCGATCGCACTTTCCGCTGGACTCCTTTGGAAAAGACACTGTTAGCTAGTTAAGCAAATTGTAAGGGTGGGAAAACCCCGCCCCTACGGTGCAATTATTTCTAATTCTGTATTTCCTGTTGTACCCAAGCACGAAAAGATTTTTCAGCTTGCACTTCATCTATTTGACAATCTTGCAAAAATTGATAAAGTTGTTCTTTGGTGATTATAGAAAATGTGGGACTTTTTTCTCCTTCAACATATTGATGATTTTGAAGTTGATAAATTTGCAATATTTCACCGTTATAACGCCAAAATTCGGGTACACCCATGCTGGCATAAAACTGGAGTTTATTGATGTCAGTATGAGTAATATCTACTTCTACAATTAAGTCAGGTGGGGGATCTTCGTTTAAATCAACTTTTTTTCCAACTACGTGAGGTTGATTTTGAATGTAATAACAATTATCAGGTTCAGCACTTCTTTGTAAATCATCACGATTTAAGGTTGTTGAACCCATTGTTTTAATTTTCAATCCCATTTCTACTACCAAAATGCGGATGAATAGTTCAATTAATCTAGTAGCACTTTCATGTTCTTCTAAAGGCATGGTAATTTCTAATGTTCCTTGATCATAGATAAGTCGAGAAGAACGACTTTGCCCTAATGCTGCTAAAATTTGCTGATAATTTTGCCAACTGATATTGTGAAAAACTACTCGCTGTTCTGCGGGGGTAGTATCTGGGGTAATATTGTTTGGTTTAGTGATTGTACTAACCATAGTTGCCTTTAAATTTAGCTTAATAGTTATTATAATATATTACGCAAAAGCGAGAACCGAGTGAATTTAAATTTGTCTACTCCCTTACAATTAATTGGGCGTTCTGTAGAGTTTCAGCGGATTATTGAAATACTTGCCAAAGATGGTGATTTGTTAATTACTGGAGTCCCTGGTAGTGGAAGGCGCACTTTGGTGAGAGGTGCAGCGCAGGAGGTGAATACAGTTATCTTAGAAATAGACTGCATTCGCGCTACAGAAGCGGAGAGATTTGTACAACTATTAGCAGAAGCGATTAGTCAAAACTGGGAAGCAGAGAAAATTCAAATTTGGTTAAATGAAAATACTGCGGCATTTTTTACTTTTAATTCTGAAAGTCAACTGAAACTGATTCGTTCTTTGGCACGAGAACAATTATGGCAAGCTTTCGCTAATTTGTTAGACTTATTGGAAATAATGGCGGTTGATTTAAGTCAAAGAATATTGCTGATTTTAGAAAGTTTTCCCCATATTCGTTCTTGGGATCGTCAAGGTTTATGGGAAACTACATTTAGGAAAGAAGTTAAGGCATATCCTCATGTTAGCTATGTATTGATAGCCACAATTGCTGAGTCTAGCCAACATCCAGATGATACCAATTATCCTATAGAAACTATCCAGTTAGCCCCTTTAGCTAAGGACGTTGTAGCCTTGTGGGCGAGGGAAATTTTACATACAGGAGGATTCACCTTTGATTGTCATAGTCAAGCCTTACAGCTATTTCTAGAAGCGGTTCAGGGACACATTGGTGATGGGATGGCGATTATTCGGCGTTTATCTGCGTCCCGTTGTGCAGATGGGTTAATTAGGGAAGAAGATGTTCAAAAAGCTATAAAAGGATTATTGAAAGATTTATCAATGACTTATGAATCTTTGCTGATGTTGTTACCTGCAAATCAGGTACATTTATTAGAATCTTTGGCTATTGATCCTACTGATAAACCTCAGAGTAAGGAGTATATTCAAAAGCATGGACTTTCACGGGGTGGAAGTCTGCAAGGGGCGTTAACTGGGTTACAGCATAAGGGTTTGATTTATGATGCTGAACATGGTTATCGGTTAGCTATGCCTTTGTTAGCTTTGTGGTTGAGGGAAAGGTTGGGTTAATTTCTTTAAATCTGCTTTTTTCTATCGGCACTTTCTATCAATTAATACTCATCTTTGTTTATACGGAGGTTCCCGCTTTTATGAGGTAAGGTAGCAAAAATTAACTAACCAATTGCTTAAAATATGGAAAATTAATTAACCGTACCTAATAACAAGGGGAAGTACCGTATGTCTTTTTATTTAACTGTTTAGATGATTGATGGTGGAAAATTGAGCGCTTATTACCTTAATTTCAGGAAACTTTTTTTCCATACACGCAACCGAATTAATATTGGTCTTGCCCAGCGTATACCAATTAAATCGTGTAAAAGTGTGTAAAAACAGGGAATAATAAACAGCGTTAGCAGTGTGGCTAAAGATAAACCCGAAAATACGACGATTCCTAATGGTTGGAGAAATTCTGACCCTTCCCCAATTCCTAACGCCAAGGGAAACAGCCCTAAAACAGTGGTGATAGTGGTCATTAATATCGGTCTGAGACGTTGGGGCGCTGCTTGTAAAATAGCGGTGCGACGGTCAATTTTTTCTTGTTCTCGAAGTTGGTTAGCCAGTTCGATCATGATAATGGCGTTGTTAACAACAATACCGATTAATAGAACCGCACCAACTATTACTGTTGCCCCAATGGCAGTTTTAGTCATGTAAAGTCCGAAAATACCCCCAGCAAGTGCGAGAGGAATAGTGAAAATAATCACTAATGGGTCAATAATGGAGTTGTATTGTACTGCCATGACAACAAACACTAAAAAGGCGGATATTCCCCCCAAAAGTAGTAAAGATTTTTGCAATTGTTGATTAGATTCAATGGCTGCACTGGGTAAAATGCTAATACCTTCAGGTAAATCTAGACTACTGAGAACTTGGTTTACCTGTGAGATAGCCTGACCAAGACTAGCGCCTTCTGTTAAATTCCCCGCAATTAAAAATACCCGTCTTTGGTTAATGCGCTGAATTTCTCCTGGTGCTTTACCTGTGCTAATTAGAGCAACATCACTAAAGCGAATTTGATAATTATTATCTACAAACAAGGAAAATCTTTCTAATTGGGAAGTTGTTTGTAATGATGCTTCATTTAATTGAACTCGCACATCTACTAAACGGTTATCGCGTTGGAGTTGAGTAGGAATACTACCTGTAATTGCGGTTTGGATGGTGTCACCAATATCTTTAGCATTTAAACCGACATTTGCGACTCGTTCCCAGTCTGGTAAAATTTGAATTTCTGGTTGACGACTATCTGCGTCAGGACGGAATCTGACTGAGGTAATTTGCTCATCTAAAGTTGCTAAAATTTGCCGACCAGTTGCTTCTAAAGTTAGTGCGTCATTGCCTTGGAGAATAATATCAACATCAGCATTTCGGACTGGAGAGTTATTCAGAATTAAACCGCGAACTTGTCCAGCAAAAAGACGCAAACGAATATCTACTAAATTGAGTTTTTTGAGTTCATCGGTCACTCTTTCTACAAATTGATCTACATTAGTGCCAGATTTGAGGGTAATTGTACTAGAACTTCGCAAGGGGTTAGAGTTGGTATTACTCCCAAAAAGAGAACCACCAATTGTAGAAAATACATAAGCTGTTTCTGGTTGGTTGCGGAGAATTTCATCTACCGCTTTCATAACTTTTTGGTTTGTTTCTAGGGGTGTACCGGGGGGAAATTGAGCCGATAAGGTGGCTTGTCCGGTATTAATACGGGGAAGGATTTGTTGGGGAATTTGAGGAGCCATCCACACACTACTACCACCTAAGATGATAATAGCGATCGCAATGATTAATAATCTATGCTGCACTGCCCAATTTAAATTTCGAGCATAACCACGAGTTGCGGCAGCTAAGTTGCGATTAAACTGCCGCAATAGCCAAAACTCATTAATGCGACTTGACCATTTAATTGCAAATAATCGAGAAGCTAACATTGGCACTAAAGTGAGGGCAACTAGCAGCGAAGCACCGACAGCAAAACTGATGGTCAAAATTAACTCATTAAAGAGTAATGAGATAAATCCACCAATGAATAAAAATGGTAATACAGAAATTAAATTAGCAGCAGTTGAGGCAATTAACGAAGATTCTACTTCTTGAGAAGAAGCGATCGCTGTTTCAATCATCCGCTTAGGTGTTAATTTAGTTAA
>JANMGZ010000761.1:0-7253 GCA_031374905.1 Dolichospermum sp. OTE_70_metabat_362_sub | reverse complement strand
CATAGATCGCTTCTTTTATAGGAAGTGGAATTAATGGAAACTTGTACATAATCCGGTCAATAAACGTGACTTCGTTACAATCGCTTCTTTTATAGGAAGTGGAATTAATGGAAACTTGACTATTTAGATAATAATTGCTGTACTTGCTCTACCATAGATTCCCGATGTTTATCTTTAAATTAGAAGATAAATCTAAGAAATTGGGAATCTATTTTACTATCTATAAACATTCACAATATCCTTAGCAACCTGCTTTAATTTATTAACTAATAATTCTGGTTTTATCACCTTCACTCCTCCCTTAAAACCAAGAATCCAGCGTAAAATCTCTACATCATCTAAAGACCATTGAGGTAATATTACTTGAAACCGATGAGGATAGTTTTTATCTTCTGTTTTATCAAGACAAAAAATAGATTTAGGTAAAGTTAATCTTTTACCTGTGATTGGTAGAGACATTTTCATCTGTTGTGGAGGAAACCGTTTAGTTCCTTCGGCAACAAATCTAAAAAGTTCATCATTAAACCACAGTTCAATAGTAATACATACTAGAGAACGTTCTTTTTTATTAACACTCAGAAATTGCTGTTGGTCTTGGGGATTGTAACCTAAAAAAATTCCTGCACTTCCTTCAGATAGTTTTTGTAACTTTTTTAATGCACTTTCTTGTTCTTGTCGAGAACGAACTTTTGTTTGTATTTGACCAATGAATAATCTATCTAATCGTTCAAAACGAAACAAACCATTATATTTACCTGATACACATTCATAACCTAAATACCAAGCTGTGTTAGAAAAAACAATTTGTAATGGAAAACCGAAAAAGAATCCTTCCTCATCTAGGGTAAACTTACCACCACCACTAAAACGATTTAATTCTAATAATTGTCCTTTAGCGATCGCTTCCTCGACTTGCTGTAAATTTTTGGCTAGAGATTCTGCTGGTAAATACTCCGGGTCAATCATGCTACGATTAGCGATCGCCCGTACCGGATAAATATCACTGACCCCCAAGCGACTTTGTGCCATGCGAGTAGCAAAAGTTTCATAAATTTCCAGTGCTATCGGGTCATTGAGACTTTGCGCTTGAGACTGGAGAACTTGAAACACCTGAGTTAATTCTAGTGCTGATAAAATTGCCGTTCCCGCAAAATAACCGTCTCGCATAGGAAAATTATGTAATATTTTATATGGTTTAAGGACTTTTTCTATATCTTTACGGGCAGAATCTAAAGTATTACTATCAATAATCTCATATTCTTGCAGTGCAGAGACTAAAGTTTTTAAACTTCCCTGTCCAGAATTAGGTAAAAATGGATGATGTAAAATGAACCTAATAGTTTGCAACAATCTCTGAAACGCTTGTAAATCGGAGTAGGGATGAGTTACCACGGACGCGGAAGAAGTGAGAGAAACAGCACCAAGGGAGATAGGGAGATGGTGAGGTGAAGAGAGAGTATTAACACCAATCAGGGAATTTTGCTGCAACCATAGTAAATCATTAGCGATCGCAATTTCATCTGCATAGATATTCCCATACAATCGGCTCATACAAACAGTAATTTCCTCCAAAGAACTGGTAAACTCAGGGACTTTACCCAAAATGCTTTCTAATAAACTGGGGTGATTTGTTTGTAGATTACCAATTCCCGGATAGTTAATCACTAAGGAAATTAGATACATTAATCGCTCAAAATCTAGCAATTTACTGTAAGCGTGAAAAGTAATTTGACTATTACGGTTAGTGCGGTTGATTAGAGTTCGAGAAAGCTGTTGAATTTGGGTAGAGATTTGTTGAAAGTTGAACTTTGGGGACGTGACATCAACTTCCTTAACTGCTGCAAACCCTTCAGCGACCATTGGCGGAAAATCTTGCAGCGATTGGTACATACTCTCAATTATCACCTCTGGAACTTGACGGGGGCGCTGTTGATTCCATCCTTTACAAGTTGCTAAAGGGGTTTTTAAGTACCACCCCATCCATAAAACCGGGGAAGCGACGGCTAATTTTAACTTTTCTAATAAATCCAGTCGCCACGCACGTTTGGCATTGGTAGCATCATAGATTACAGCATTATCTTGAGCCAATGCTTCTGTGATTTGAGAAATTACTGCTGCTTCTATATCTATCCAATCACCCTGAATAGTGGCATCCCCATAAAGTTGTTGACGAATAACATCAGTAGAGACAATGCGATAATTCCCCAACTTAGTTAATTCAGTGGCGAAAGTGGACTTACCGCTACCAGGGACACCGATAAGGAAATGACAGATGGGAGGAGTAGACATTTTCTTCCATACTCAATAAAACTTATCTTATATTGTCTGCATTTAACAAAGCTTAAAGTCTAGTGTTGTCAAGCGAATCACGAATTTATTACCATATTGTCCTAGTAAATTTTGTCATTATTCCGTAGTATAAAGCACAAATAATTAGCATTAAAAAGGTGCATTACATTAATGCACCATACAGGATCAGCGATAGCGTTCGCAAAGCGTCCCGGAGGGAACTAGCTCTCCGTAGGAATCGCACTACCGAAGACTTTACTTAAACTAAGCTGTTACGCAGCTAAATCTGATATTTTGTAGCCTAGAATCCCTGCTGTAAGGCTTTCGAGCAAGAAAAGTAAATGCGTAACAGCTTATTAAGGCGTTTTTACTTTTGGTATGCTGTTTGAGAATGCTTCCTGCTAGTACAAACATCCCAGAAGAAAGCATAGAACTAGGCTCAGGAACAATACGTTGCACTCGCAATGACATACATTGAAATTTTCACGCCGACCTACTACCAATAGCCCATATTGTCAACATCGCTTTCTCGATCAATATCTTCAGTTTCTATTTTGAAGCCGTTAGACTGAGAACAGAAATAACAATCAGGTGTTTCTAGATACTTTGTGTCTGTTTGATGCCAAACGGAATTAGGAAACTCATAAATCCAATCAATGCCAGCATCTAAGTTGAGAAAACCGCTTACCATACCATGAATTACACCAACTCCGGTACTAGCACAAATACTATTTAACCAAAATACTGCTGGGTCGTTGACTCCTTCTATATAGCCGGCGCGATTCACCATTTGATTGATTTGTACAGGTGCGGATTCGACGGCTGCTTTTTGCAGGCTAATAATATTACCGCACATCAAACACCAATTACCTCCCAAAGGTGGAATGGTGACACGACAAAACATTCGTGGTGTATGGTCAGATGGGTTGATATCAATGTGAGTACCCAAACAAAGCAGAGGACGCATATATGTCAATGCTAATTCCTGGGCTTGTTTGCGGGAGAGATGATTATCTGTTGCTACTACGATTAAATCAGATAGGGCTATTTCTGTCTGAGTTATCTCGCTATTACATAATGTGGGGATAGCTTTGACATTAGAACCTGTGGGGTAGATTTTTTTAATTAAATATTTGACATAATCGACTTTATACCATTGTTGCTCAACCATTTTGGGGGTAGCTCCTGGCATTCGATTTAGATTGACTGTTTCCAGGCGATCGCTGTCAATTAAGACCCAATTTTTTACTCCCAATCGCCCTAATGATTCAGCAAAATTTGCGCCTATTCCACCGCAACCAATGAGGCTAATTTTGAGTTCGTGAAGTTGCTCTTGACAGGCATCACCAAATATTTTTTGTCTGGCAAACATCAGATTTTGATGATTATAGGAATTTTGCTGGCTAGAAACTGATTTCGTCGTGGATGGGATGAGGTTTTTTGAGGAGAAAGTTGAAATTCTTGTATTATCAAAGGCGTTTGTGGATTGATGATCAAATAACTCATCAAATTCTTCTCCTACCATATTTAAGGCGAAATCGGCATCAAAATTACCTATTTTTAGGTATGAATTACAAAAATCAACATGATAATAATTTTTGCCTCTTCTGTTCCAGATCCGGAATTTACCTTTTTGTAATGACTGGTTGAAGACTCCAGAAATTAATCGGATTTTTTGAGAAAATTTATGAGTCAGAAAATTAGCATATTCTGATTCGTAATAATCATCAACAGATGAAAATTCAGGCATGAACTCGCCAACATGGGTGTGAATGTGAACCACGTGCAGTCCATCTTGAAGATACTTTTCTAATATGTAGGAATGGAATTCTTGTGCTAATACTAAGCCACTATTTGATTGTAATTCATAACAATCTTGTAAAGGAACTACCCAAGCTTTAGGAATGTAGCGAATTTTCAGTTTGGAGATTTGATGGCTTTTACAGAAAAAGAAGCCAATGACTTCTTCATTAATATTTCGAGATTCTAACATACTTTTGCAAAATTCCTGCCACATTTTTGGAGGTATGTGTAGTAAATATTCTGGGAGTTGATTCTGGGATTTCATTGAATACTTTTCGTAATTTGGTATGATCACAATTAATCGTCGCTATTAATTGCATGACGTGCGGTAATAAAAAGTGTCGCTAAATTATGTCCTTTATCGACTTTTTGGCTAGGTTTCCATGAGTTTAACCAGACTTCGCGGTTAAATCCTCCTCCGAGTCCAACACAGTACCAATACCATCCCTCATCACTTAAAAATGGCGCTCCATAATAGCTTTGTCTGGTGAAATGATGGTCTCCTTCTCCGGTGGTGTTCCAAGGGTAATTGAGATAGCAACCGATGGGTGGTAGTTGGGGATATTCAGGTGGTAGCAGAAATAAAACATCGCTGTTGGAAACGGTGAATTTTTGGGATGAGAGGGGCATTCCTTTGATGAGAATTGCTGTGTATCTAAGACCTTCAATTGTTTTATTCCCAACGATTATATTCTTCGCTAGTTTTTCTAAAATTTTGAGTTCTTCGATTAATCTTGGAGTTGGTTGCAATTCTAATTTGTCCTGAGAAATTGTAATTGTCATAATTTACCTGTTTCAACTTGTATAGCGTGAGGCATTATAAAACCTTGAGGAGATACCAATTTTGAAAAAAATAGGTGGTGGAACTTGGAAATTTACTTTTGTATAAAGTGGATAAGATACTTGCACTACAAAATAAAATCTCCTGTGCCTTTAACAATTTTGGGTACACTCCATACTTTTGAACCTTCTTTGAGGGCTTCATTATTTTTTAAAGGTCTAGTTCCACCAAAACCTTCTTCCATGACATCATCGTTACCAATTTCGGGAAACTTTTTCCTCAATTGTTCTACTGTTGTACCTTGAGGTAAATCAGATAATTTACCATTAATTACTGCTCGCATATTTTCTCCTTGATGTGTATTTTTGTATTTAACGTAAGTTGCTAGTTAGGGAAACTGTCTGAACCAGGATTTTCAGGATTTAAGGATTTTCAGGATGTTAAGAATATTAATTTGTCTGAATCAGGATTTTCAAGATTTAAGGATTTTCAGGATGTCAAGAATATTAATTTGTCTGAATCAGGATTTCCAGGATTTGAGGATTTTCAGGATGTCAAGAATAATAGACTAGAAAGATATCAAAATACATTGTCATATTTCTTTATATCAGCTAAACATAACTATTAAAAGTTCCTATGAACCGCGAGGACGTTCAGGCATTTTTAAGTCATATAAAAATAAATGTAGAATTTCCAGTGGTGACATTGGGGAAGCATGAACCATCAAATCATCATTACCTGGATGTAGATGAAATCGTTTTCCTTTGTCTTCATTATTATGTTCTGGTAAATTCAAATCAAAGCGTAAAAATTTTGTTGGGTTATCTTCTAAAAATCTGATTTCAAAGTTAAATCCAATGATTTCAGCAGGTTTAATGTTTTCATCTACTAAAATTGCAAAATCAAACCAGCAACCATCAAATCTTTCAAAATGGGGAATTTCTTTCAGTCGCGTAAAGTTTCGCTGTCCTCCAGTTATTTCAATAATTCCTTTAGTTGGTTTAGTTATTTTGAGTAATTTATAAATTTCATTGAGTTTCGTATTTAAAAGACCATCATTAGATGCTGTAGTTAAACACTGAAAAATTTGACTTCGCAAGAAGTTAGCACTTTTTACAGTTAGATCAGTTTTTTCTAATAAACGTTCTTGGACATCCTCACAAATTTGATCCCAGTCACTTTTACTACTCAAATTAAATCTCCCCTTTCCAGAAGTACAAGCCATTCAGCATATTCAGGTTCAGATGGTAAATTCTTTGTTTCAGCCATTTCAATTATTTGAAAATCAGTCAAACCTGACCATTCTCGAAGTGCTGATAGTCTTTCCTGAATTTCTTCAATACTGAGTAATTCTGTATCTTTTAAAAATGAATATACCCTAGAACCGAGCCAACTTACAATATTTGGAGCATAAGAAAACATAATTTTTGCTGATTCTGGGGATAAAATCAGAACTACTCCGCGTTTTCTCCCTAAGGAACTTCTCCTACAATCAAATTCATACCAATTATTTTTATCCCATTGTTCAAAGTTCCAAAGAATTAAATAATCTTCAGTTGTTTTAATAATTTGTTTTACTAAAGTATTAGTTTCATCATTTGCAGAGAAACATCCCACTTCACATTCTGCAAAAATGGTAAGTGTTTCTTGTAAATCATCTACTAATTGCTGACTATCTAAATTTGAAGTAATGAGTGCTGACCAAGTATTTCCGTTTGGTTGTGAGCCAATTCGCTGTAAAAATTCATCAATAGAAAGTGATGTAAGTAAATTAATCATTTTAACAATAGCTTTAAACTGGTATTTGTTCTAATATTTGTTTAATTGCTGGATGAACTGCATAACTTATTTTTGGCTCTCGATACTCCAAAATCAGTCTTCTTACCAGTAATCTCAAATCTTCATCAGTTCTAGGAATAAATGTTTTAGTTTTGATAACTTGCTCAAGAATATTTAACTCTTTATCTGAAACTCCGAGTAGTTGACTTCTACTAAAATCATCAACAGCCTTTAACACTTGTTTTTGTCCTACCTGATCTTCTCCTGACAGATATGTTTCCTCAATAGATGCTTGTGTCAAAGTAATGAAGTCTCGTAAAACTCCACCAGAAGAGAGAATCAATACTTTAATTGCAGATTTTTCTATAAAATCTTCAGATGAGCGAGTTTGAATAATTGCTTCAAAGAAATTATAAGCTTCTAAATCATTCTCTACATCAAAAAATGGCTGATAGCAAAAGTAATCTAAACTTTTATCAACTGTATCACGATAATTACCATAAATTGCAGTTAATGAACCTACTAATACTAACCCAAGACCTACAGATGATATTGCTTTTGCATCAGAATACTAAAGTTTTTATGCAGCTTGTGTATTCTG
>JANMGZ010000760.1:0-3408 GCA_031374905.1 Dolichospermum sp. OTE_70_metabat_362_sub | reverse complement strand
TTAACTACAAAATTCGCTGTGATGTAGGGAATAATAATTAAACAACAACCAATTAAATTGGCAGGAAACTCACTAACAAAAACAAGTTTATTCCGTCTCTCGTAAATGTGGAATATGACACTTGCATATAACAATAGTTGGAAAAACGAGTCATTAATATCTTGTTCAACTCGCCAATAGAGTGTCAGGTGAGTTGAGATTACTAACCCAAAAATAAAGAGAATGAGGAAAGTATGATTCAGGAAATCAATTTGCCTGAATTTTTCAATCTTACCCTGCATTGATAATATCATCTTCAACATTCTAAATACAAGCCTGTCCTATTTTGAGCCAAACAATCACAAAGGTAACACCAATAATTAGGAGAGCAATAACTGTTCTTGAGCTACTTTTCCAGCGAATATTCCATTGCTTTCTTCGATTTTGGTCTGCTTCTTGAGAAATTCTATTTTTTGCAAGAGTTAAGTTTTTTTCAATTGCGGTTTTAAGCTGAGGAGCTGGCAAAGTTAAGTCTTCTGGACTCATATTGATATTTTTAGCCAACAGCTTGATTTGTTCTGTACTAACCCCAGAAGCAAGACGCTTTTCGATTTGAGTTATTTGTTCAATACTATTACCTTTTTGTTGAGTGATTTGATTATTGACTAATTTTAAGACTCGTTGCGTATCTAACAAAACCAGGGGAATTAAGGCAAAAAAGGCAATCCCCAAGAGCAGAAGCAGCCAACGAATAAATCTCAAAAAAACAATTTCTAGAAAGCGGATATCATATTCATTTTCACCAAAGTAGCGAGTAAAAATAAACCCCAAGCCAATCAAAAAAACCCAACTATGTTCAGTCAAGAGACTAATAGCATTGAGTTCCCATTCAGGATTTTGGATTTGAGGTGGGATAACTACATAGATAAAATCTATGAATGACATAATCATAATACCATAGCCAATAATCGGTAATAGACCAGTTAAGTCACCAGTATTCGATAAAAGACCTCTCCAGTTAACCCGACCAAAAAAGTCTCTGAAGTTCTTTATAGAAGACAAGACAAAGTAATTAATATTTTTTGTGATATCTCTAGAATTCATTAATCCTAATGCTCCTTTTCAATGAAAAATTTGATAACTATAGTAACTGTCAGTTTTTACTCCCTTAATAAGGGGGTGAGGGGAATCTAGTTGAGAAATCAACCCGAATATTTGTAACTAGTAACTTACATTAATATGCTGTAATTTACTTTAACTTATACTCGTGATGGTTGAGACTTAAACTTGTACCTCATAACACCTGGAAGTGCTGTAAGTGTCAACTTATGATAAAGACAGTTTATCTGTTAGCTTCCACACCTGCAATGAAATATAACTTACCACACGCTATTATTCCCAAACTCATAGTAAAAGTCATTTTTAGATGAGGATGACTAAGTAACTAAATTTTTTTTGAGTAAACTTTAGTTTAATTTGGCTATTAGTTCTAAAGTTCATTTTTATGCGGTTTTGGAAGCTCTTTTAACCAATTTTGGGCATAGCTTTTTAATTAGGGTGATTTATTGTACTGCCTTATCTGCAAGCTAAAATAGAAAAGCCTAACTTGGTGAACTAATCATATAATGAAGAATTTATGAACCTTCAGTGAAATCACTTGACTAATTTTACTGTGAGATGTTAATATTTTAGACAGTAAATTCCTTTGACTGTAGCATTAGCTATATATTGCCGCTTTCAAACTTTACGTTATTGTTTCATACTAATTAACATTTAGTGATTATGAATTTCCAGAAAATTGCGGTTTTAACGGGTCTCTCTGTTGCTAGTGTTCTCGCCAGTGGTATTTTCGCACCAGCCCATGCTATTCTTACCAACTATACCATATCAAATGGTGGACTTAGTGATGGTGGTACGCTGTCCGGTAGCTTTGCTTACGATCCCAGTACAAATATTTACAGTGCTTTTAATCTAAGTGTGACACCAAGTGCATCAAATAGTCAGCAAACTGCTTTTACCTATACACTTTCTAATAGTACGCTGCAAGCTGGAAGCTCTAATACTTTTTTCAATCTTCAAGTAAATACTCCTACTGCACCTCTCCTATTTCGTGAAGTTGAACTCACATTTAATACAGCCTTAAATAGTATTAGTGGTGCAACTACTAACATAACTCCTGGTGTTGGATTAAATAACTTTCAGCCTTCTCGTGAAAGAACCTTTGATGGAAGTGCTGTTCAGTCTCGGGGTGTTCTCAATGGTGCTTTTGTTACCGCAGCTCCAGTTCCCTTTGAAACAGACGCATTACCTATAGTGGGTGCAACAATCGCTTTTGGGGCTGCTGCTTTTACTAAAAGAAAAATTGCCCAAGCCAAAAGCAAGAACCTTAATCTTGAACCCGTTAAGTCTGAATGCTTGAGCAACGTTGGTTAATAAAAGTATTTAACTAAGCAAATTTTAAAAAGCTGAGTTAAATAGGTACTAATCTCGTTTAATTTTAGCCAGATTCGCCAATTTATGAGAATCTGTGGAAAAATGCTCATTTTTAGATAATTTAGGGTCTACTTAGTTCCCCGATTTTTTTAACAATCTGGGGACACTATATTATTATTAAAATTAAATAACATTTGTGAATCTGGCAAAGGTAAAACATGAACAAGGTAACGTTCTAGCCAGCGTTGAAACGAACGTCCACCTTGTTCTACGTACTGCTTTAGTTCTGGTAAACAACGACTACGATAAAAACCACATAAGGGTTGCCAGATGTAATCATTTTGTACCAAAGCCGCTATACAATTTTCTGGAATTGTATCTAATTGAGATATCCATTCTTGCAATATTTCTAGCCGTAAATTTGGTAAATCACAAGCTAATAACAAAACCCAATCTGTGTCCACTGCTGCTAAACCTTCCATAAAACCTACAAGTGGTCCATGAGTGCGAGATTCATTTCCAGTTTCCCCAGTTAAGGGAACTTCTAAAATAAATTGACTGTTGGGTATTAACAATTCTTGATAACGTTCTGGCCAGGGAGAGACGATATAAACTTTATCAGTACAAGCTGCCGCAATATTACAAATTAACTGCAACATGGGTACACCTTGAATCGGAATTAAGGCTTTATCTCTACCCATGCGAGTGCTTTTACCACCTGCTAAAACAATAGTATTAATATTATCAATATTCATAATATGTGTATTCTATATCAGTTTGATTTGTTGGCTTTCACACCCGCCTAGAATTTACAGCACTTCCCGATGTTATGAGGTACAAGAACCCCACCCCCAACCCCAGGGCTGTTTCATTCCCTAAACCAGGTAAAATTGCAAGGGTGGATGAGGAGAAAAATCATGAGTGCTGGTCTAATTGAACAATTGAAGCAGGTGGAAGATTTTAGAACAAAGGATGGACGAAGACATCCACTGTGGC
>JANMGZ010000718.1:0-5626 GCA_031374905.1 Dolichospermum sp. OTE_70_metabat_362_sub | reverse complement strand
GATAGATTATGCAATTTGGGATGATAGAGTTGAAAAATTCCGCATTCCGGCGATTAGATACCGTTCTTTAGTCGAAGCCCTCCAAGCAGAAACAACAGATTTTATTGATGAAGCTAAGGCTTTTTATCCCTTAGAGTTGGTTGCAAGTTTGGAAATGACACCCTATCCTCACCAAAATGAGGCGTTAGCGGCTTGGAAATTGGCAGGACGGCAGGGGGTAGTTGTTCTGCCCACAGCAGCGGGTAAGACGTATTTAGCCCAAATGGCGATGCAAGCCACACCGCGCACGACGTTAATTGTCGTCCCCACCTTGGATTTAATGCACCAATGGTATGCTCACTTAGTAGCGGCTTTTCCTGATGCAGAAGTAGGTTTACTGGGAGGTGGTTCGCGGGATAGAACGGCGATTTTAGTCGCTACCTATGATAGTGCGGCAATTCACGCAGAAAGTTTAGGTAATAAATATGCGTTGATAATTTTTGATGAATGTCACCATTTACCTACGGATTTTAACCGAGTAATTGCTGAATATGCGATCGCTCCCTACCGATTAGGACTTTCCGCAACCCCAGAACGCACAGATGGTAAACACGCTGATTTAGATATTCTCATTGGTAAAGAAGTTTATCGCAAATGCGCTGAAGATTTAGCAGGAAAAGCTTTAGCAGCCCATGAAATTGTGCAAATTAAAGTTAAATTATCGCAATTAGAACGGGAAAAATATAGTCAGTTAATTCAAACTCGCAATGATTTTTTAAAGCAATCAAAAATCTCTTTAGGAAGTCTCCAAGGTTGGCAAATGTTTGTCCAAATGAGTGCGCGTTCTCAACCGGGACGCAGAGCCATGTTATCACATCGTCAAGCCAAAGAAATCGCTTTAGGAACAGATGGTAAAATTCGGGTACTTGTAGATTTATTAGCCAGCCATTATCCCGAAAGAATTTTAATTTTTACCGCTGATAATGCCACAGTTTACCGCATTTCTCAAGACTTATTAATTCCGGCAATTACTCATCAAACACCAGTTAAAGAAAGGCATGAAATATTAACTAAATTTAAAGCAGGTGAATATAATACTTTAGTTGCTTCAAATGTCTTAAATGAAGGTGTAGATGTTCCCGCAGCCAGTATTGCCATTATCTTATCAGGAACAGGTTCAACCAGGGAATATATCCAACGTTTGGGGAGAATATTAAGGAAAGGTAATATAGCAAATAAACAAGCAATTTTATATGAAGTCATCGCCGAAGATACCAGCGAAGAAGGAACTTCAGCCAGGCGCAGAGGAGAAAATAACAGTCAGGAAGAAAAACCGCAAAAAGCAAATTTACAAGTTATTTATGGAACTGGTAAAAACAGTGATGTAAAAGCAGCAGAACAGTTAGAAATTAATTATTCAACCCAAAAGAAAGATGTTACCAACGGATCTACTGATGCACCGCCAAAACGGCGAAGAAATTATCCCAAAAAGACTGAAACTTGATCAAAAACATTTAAGTTTAGCGACTGAATTAATTAATTTTTTTCAAGAAGCAGTGGGAAAAAATCAAGGATTACTAGAACGTCAATTAGCAGACTTTGAAGGAGATACAACAGATTACCGCATGAAACGAGGTTTGGCTTATATTCTCAAAAGTGGTTTTTGCACCTTTGAGATAGTTAGTCCTCTCGAACCACCAATGTTAAGAGCAAGAGTATTTGCATTAGCAGCAAAATCCGTTTCTAGTCGGGAATCAACAGATATGATTTTAAATAAAATCGCTGATGATTTAAGTCAAGAACTCAACCAAGAAGTTTTACCTACTCAAATCAAAAATGGATTTTATGCTGATTTATCAGAAAATAAAATTTTAACTACTTTTGATGTCCCCAAACCCGAAGATATCTTACATCGTTATAATTTATCTCAAGTCCAAGGAGTTTTTTACAAAGCTAGTCAATTAATATTAAATGCTCATCGCAATGTTCCCGGAGAATATAAACTCTTATTTCGTTATTTAAAGCTATTTCAATTAATGGCTTATATTGAAGGTGATGCTGATCATGGTTTTACAATTAGTGTCGATGGTCCGACAAGTTTATTTACTCCCAGCACTCGCTACGGTTTAGCTATAGCTAAATTAATTCCGGCTTTACTTCATGTAACTAAATGGAGTTTATCAGCAACCTTACAAACCCGTGATTTTTACACAAATGAATGGAAAACTGGACGTTTTACTCTTAATTCTGAATGTGGATTAGTCTCACATTATCCCCCCGGAAAACCTTATGATAGTATGTTAGAAGAATCCTTTGCGAGTAAATGGGATGCCTTAAAAAGTGGTTGGATACTAGAAAGAGAAGTTGATTTAATTCCCATTCCTGGTAGTGTAATGATTCCCGATTTTCGACTAGTTCATCCAGACGGACGCGTATTTATCTTAGAAATTGTCGGTTATTGGCGACCAGAATATTTACAAAAGAAATTTGCTCAAGTCAGACGAGCAAATTGTGATAATTTGATTTTAGCAATTTCCGAAAGATTGAACTTAGAAAAAGCCGGAATCAAACTAGATAACGTACCCGCCAGAATTATTTGGTTTAAAGAAAAACTCTTACCAAAATCCGTATTAGCAGTTGTGGAATGATGACACTTTTATATTGAGGCTGTACATAATAATTGTGGCTAAACAAGCAGTAACACAATCTTCTTCTTTATGTTGTAAAATAAATAGGTCTGAAACCCAATAAAATCGTTACGATCTCAATAGGGTTTCAGGGTTTTGACCAAGGTATTGAATTAGCGATCACTCTTAGTTGACAAAGCTGTGGCGATAATGGTATAAAAAATGGTTCTTGCGTTATTTTTATGGCGATTGAAGATTGATTATAACAAAACCCTTACGGGGTAAGGGTTATAAATTATAAACAATTATCCCCACATTTTCAATGAAATGCCCACACAATAAGGCTTTCAATGAGTTTGAACCAGGTTTTCCATAAAAAAACCGAATAACCAAAAATTTTTATTAATTAGGCTTAAATACGACTTTTTCAGCAATTACTCATTAATCAAATAATCAAAGCAAGGTGCGTTAGGGGCGACTATGATATCTAATTACTTTCAAGGATCTATTTTCAAAATTGTTGCGAAGCATAGTAAAAAGGTACTTGATATTAAAGATGGCAGTCATGCTGATGGATCCCTACTTCAGCAGTGGGATGATAGTGATGTAGTTAATCAAAAGTTTGCTGTCCTTCCATTTGATGAATCTGGAGATTATTTTGCAATTGTCTGTATTGCAAGTGGTAAAGTTCTCGATGTTCCTGACGGTTCTACTAACGACTCCATTCAAATTAACCAATGGACATACGGGAATGTCGATAATCAAAAATTCAAATTAGAACCTGTTCCTAGTGAAAGTAATACTTTTTACATTAGGGCAAAACACAGTGGAAAGGTTTTTAATATCTCAGGAATGAGTCAAGACAATGGAGCTGCTGTTATGCAGTATACTTTTTCAGAAGAAGAAAATACAAAATTTATTTTTGAAAAAGTAGGTCAGAATCTGCAACAAATGTTGGAAGTTCTGGATATCTTTCTTAAACGAAATCCAAAGCCTAATGATATCAATTTCAAGCTTAATCCCATCTGTGCCAATGCTTTAAATCTATTGAATGATAATCGATGGAAGTTTTATCCATATGAACTACCCTTATTTGAAGGAACTGATAAAACCTTGTGGTTTCAAAAGGCAAAAAACAATTCAGGAGTATCCGAACCACCGGAACTTTGGAGTGTATATGATACTCTAAGTGTTTTGACTATGCTTTCGTTTGGAATACCAAAGATTGGTATTCCTTTGAGTGGAATGTTGGATGGAGTTAGCCATATTTTGGGTAATGAAGATGCAAGAGCAGAATATTTTAAGCGCATTCTTGAAGCTAAAAATCAGCACAAAAGTGAAATTGAACGGGTTGGCGACCAACTAAAAAAACTTATAAGTTCTGAATCGGTGCAAAGTGAACTAAGTTTGATTTTTAGTCAAGTTATAGAATTGGATAGTTTGATGAATGATATGTTGCTGATCAAACGAGATACTTTTTCTGTTCAACAAAAAGGATTCAACCCTCAATGGCTAGAAACACCACGAAACAAAAAAAGTGTCCTGAGTAATGAGTATTTAGGTAAAGTTTGGACTTTAGTTGATTCCTTTGTGTTTGATAAGTTTATTCATCAATCTAATAAATTAATAGATAAGGTTCAGGAATTACCACTGATTGAGAAACCAACTGCATCGATGATCACTATTGGAGTTTACTGCAATATTATTACTATAGTTGTAGTAGCTATTGAGTTGTATGCTGTTGTTCGATTATTGCCAGATGAAGCATTGAAACCAGGATGGGATCCTAGTAACTTTAATTTGAATACTGCGATCGCATCTGAAAGAAAGCTATATGACGATCAATTATATCAAGAGAAAACAGCTATAGATTGCTACGTTTTTCTTGCAGATAAACTTGATCCTAGCAAAAGTGAGAATTGGTTAACAAGGGTTGATCCTAAAACTGGAGATGCTGTAGAAGCCTATAAAAAAATCGTAGCTCGCTTGAACCGTATTTCGTTTGCTTCAAATTTGCCTGGATTTCGAGATGGGTTTTGGTTTTTACCAGAAGATAAACAGATTGATTTGGTTATAACACCAACAGGAAAGAAGCCTTCTACCCACTTTAAAGATCAATGTTTAAGCGGACAAAGTGAGTTGAAAGATACAACTCTTACTACATCTTCAGGAGATACATTTGTTGAACCATTTAAAAATTTTCATACTGAGCTTAAAATAAATTGGAAACGTCCTGATGCTGCGATAGAAATATTCACATCAATAGCTGGGACAGAAGCTATAGTCTATGACTGGAACAGAAATCATAGCTCATTTACAACTCCTTGGGGTGGTTCTTCTGGTTATAATCAGGTATCTTGGGGACTTGATGAAAGTCAAGTTCGTTTTGATACAATTGCTTGGCTAGGTTATGTTTTACGAAACTATGCTCAAGAGTTCAATTACTCAATTGATCTTAAAAATCAAAAAACAACTTATGATGTTACCTGTATAACTTACGATTATTTATGCTCACAATACAAGTATGTTAAATTAATCTTATCCTTATAAAGGAGTATATTCTGATGCCACCAGTACTTAGTGACTTTGATTTTTTTAATCCCGATTCTCCCAGTCATTTTAATGCAATTACCGACGCAGATTTTTATTGGAAAGACAGATTAAGTGAATTTGCTGGAAAAGAATTTAGTAGAGAAAATGCAGAGTTTTTGCGTATAACCTCTACCCTCAGACAACTCGATATAACTAGATACCCAGAAACAGCAGAAACCTTAGTTAATGAAATTTACAACAATTTTGTTCGTGAAGGGTCTTCTAGTTGGATCAATATTTCGTCACCTGCTCGAAGTTCTTATAATCCTGAGGGAAGCATTGGAGAGCGAATTGCAGCTCTCAATACAATGAGAACACAGATTATAAACTTAGTGAAGACTGACATACTTGGGCGATATCTAAATTCAGGTACCTTTGATCGAGATGCTAAAGCTTATGAAGCAAACCCAAGATTTGTTAATACTCGT
>JANMGZ010000691.1:0-3102 GCA_031374905.1 Dolichospermum sp. OTE_70_metabat_362_sub | reverse complement strand
GATGACTAAAAATACCAAGAAATTGATAGTTTACTTTAGTAAACTTTAGCTATTAGCCATGAAATTCATTTCATGGCGGGTGTGGAAGCTAACAGATAAGGCATTTTTCGGTTAAGTTGACACCATTAAGCACTGCTAAACCCCCACTCATGTGTTATTTTCTTCTTATTTAGCCCTAAGATAATCAGCCATTTTAGTTTTATAATTAACCGAGAGATCAGCATCACCCTGAAAACATCCAACCAAACCAAGTTCTTGAAATATTTGTAATGGTGGTTTATTAATCGAATCTCCTATAAAAACACTAGCATTAATAATTTCTATGCCAATTAAATCCCCATCCTCATTAAGTTCTGCGGTAATATTAGGGCTAATTTCCACACTTCCCGCTTCCGGTTCATTAGAAAGAGTTAAATGAAGAATATCCTCTTTTTCAAAATATGCCATTTTAGCATTATTCATAAATTATAAATCTCCCACTAAATATAATTCAACTTACTCAAAAAATCATTTAACTCTTGTAACGTTTCCTCCCGTTCCCGTTCCACCATCGTAGCAGCAACAGCGTATTTATCCCAAAAATTCTCAAACACAAAAATAACCGTTCTTCTAATAGCATTTAAAAACCTCTCTAACTGTTGTGCAACTAAATCATAATGCTTTTGCAAAATCAACTCCTTAGCTTCCTCCTGGGTAATCATACCCCCAAAACTTGCCATTAAATCCTGAATATTCTTAATTCTCGCGTCTAACTTTTTAATATCTCCCGTCAAAGCTGTAAACCTTTTCTTTTTATCCTTATCCTTTTTAACTTCCGCTTCCGTTCCCAACTCAGCTAACTCCTTCTTAGCTTGACTTAATAACTGTTCATGTTCATAAATTTGATCCTCAGCCCCAAATTTCTTTAATAAAATCTTTAACTCAAATTCCAGTTGTTTCTGCTTCAGAGTCACCTTAAAATTCTTTAAATCATCCTCCGCTTTTTTAAACTTCTTCAAAACTTGCTCATATTCCTTTAACTCACTTTTTAACTCCTGGGAATTGTCCCCAGTCAATAAAGGTAAAGCAATTTTTTCCTTAATCTTTTTCACCCTTGCAGTTAGTTCATCCTTCATTAACTTAGCGGTAATTTTCTCATCTTCCTCCGCTTCATACTCTAATAATTCCTGTGCTGTTTCCACTAAAGACTCAATTTCAGCATCCTTTTGAGCGATATCACTTTCTAACTGGTCAATTTCCTGTGCTTCAGCTTGAAAAAATGCCTTAATAATATATAAATCAGGAATTAAAGTCGGACTCCAACTATTTTTGATAATCGTTTTTAAATCATATCTAATATTATCCCACCAATTCACAAACACCCCCGCCACCTGAAACAAATCCAACACATTCACAGGTACTAATTTATCTTTTAAAGACTCAATTAACGACCGTCGCACATAAGGTAATTGATTACCATTTTTCACCTCTCCCCCTTCCTCAGTATTAGCGGGTGAAGTAGGTGCTAAACTAGCAAAATCATCCTTAGCTTCTTGCCACCAATTAGCCAGCAAACTATTCATATTATCAAGAATTTGACATAAATCTTCATGAGTTTCCACTAGAGTTTTTAACTCATCTTTTCCCTGAATATGTGCTTTAAAATCATAATAATTAGCATTTTTATCTACAAACACCAAATCAGATTTTAAACCCAATTTTGCCAGGATATTAGACTTAGCCGTTACCTCTGGTTTAGGAATACCCCCCAATAAATGCGCCCTCACATCTTCCGGTTCTGGTTCAGGAGTATTATCAACATAACGCCGGACATTCAAATTCCAATCATTATTCTTAATTTCAGCAATATCTACTAACCGAGAATATTTGTCTATTTCTTCCTTACGGGTAAAGATATAATCAATTTTTTCAATATCTTCAGATCTTAAAAAATTGCGATTTTTTCCTTCTCCATATTCCGCATCAGCATTAATAAAAAATACCTTATTTTGGAGTGTATCAGGCTTATTTTTATTCAATACCAAAATCACCGCCGGGATACCAGTTCCATAAAATAACTTTTGAGGTAAGCTAATAATTCCTTCAATCACGCCGCCATGATCTTGTAACAACTTCTCGCGGATTTTCTTCTCATCACTACCACGAAATAACACCCCATGCGGCATAACTACCGCCGCTTTTCCGTCCTGTTTTAAACTAGCCAGAATATGCTGAACAAACATTAAATCAGCCTTTTTAGTTTCCGGTGCAAATCCATAACTAAAGCGGTTTTGATGTTGAAGTACAGCACTATTATAATTTTGAGCAAAGGGCGGATTAGCAATAACAATATCAAATTGTTCTATTTTGCCATTTTTAACATTAGCTGGTGAAACTAAAGTATCTCCAAATTGAATATGTCCTTTAAAAATATTGTGGAGAATCAAATTCATTTTACAAATAGAAACCACCGTACCATCATTGTCCTGTCCATGTAATTCCAGATTTTGCTCATTTCCGCCCTGTTCATTGACATATTGCGCCGATTGAATTAACATCCCTCCTGAACCCGCAGTAGGGTCATAAATACTCATTTTTTCCTGGGGTTTTAATAGTTGCACAATCAACCGCACCACAGAAGCAGGAGTATAAAATTGTCCGCCTTTTTTACCAGAACTATCAGCAAAGAATTTAATCAAATACTCATAAGCTGCACCTAATAAATCAGGAAATTCAAAGTTATCATTAACTAAGACAAACTTAGGATTATTAAAATGGTCAATTAATAGGCGTAAATCTGGGTCTTTAACCACGCGCTGATTATTAATTTCCCGATTAAAATTGATATGTCCAAGCACTCCAGAAAGTACCTGATTTTCATCTTCTAAAGCCTTCAAAGACTTATTTAGCATTTCCCCAATATTGCTTTGTAAATTCTTAATTGCTGGTTGTTTTGCGCCATTTTCATCTATAAAACTTTCATGCCATCGAGCGCGATTAGGGACAAAAAAAGTATCGCCGTAGCTAATTTTTTCTTCTAGTAATTCGTTAATATTTTCTTCTGGTAAATGCCGATAAGTTTTATGAATTTTCGCCCGTTTTTCATAAAAAACATCAGACATC
>JANMGZ010000677.1:0-1617 GCA_031374905.1 Dolichospermum sp. OTE_70_metabat_362_sub | reverse complement strand
CCATGCTTCACGTTTTGGATCAGCCGCACCAATGATAATTTCCAATTTCGGCGTTTTATTAATATGTTCTAAACGTGCTTGTTCAATTCCTTCTTTACGTTCTGGTTGATTATCTAAATCACGGATAAATATAACGGCTTTAATCTGTCGTGTTTTTTGGAGAAACCGTACTAAATTAAGAATCTTAATAGCTCTTGCTCCATCAGCTTTTAAAGGTATACCGCTACTATCATGACCAAAATATCTCACGGGTTTATATTTTAATTTTTCCCTTGCATCTTCAATAATTTTGATAATATCACTCCAGCAAGAAAATTCTGTTCCTTCTTCTAAACCAGTCCACTGAAAACAATGTTGCAGAATATTATCATCTAACCAATCGAATTTTTCTTTTAAAACTCGCTCGGCTAATTTAGTAGCTGTTCTGGAATCTGCACCACTTTCAACTATGACAATAAACTCAATCACTGACTTCTCCTTCTACCACCCAATCTTCACCTTCAGCATCCCAAAATTCACCAGTTGTTAAGGTTTCTTTTGCCCATTCTACATCAGGATGTTCATCTAAACGTTTGGACATTGTAAACCCTGATTTACTGTTATTTAAGATGTGAACTTGAGAAGGAGCAAGTGCATCAATAATATAAGGGGAATGAGTAGAGAAAATAATTTGCAAGTTGGGATTTTCGGCAATGATTTCTTTAAAAACAGTCATCAACTCACGTTGTGCTTTAGGATGAAGTCCCTGTTCCACATCATCTAATAAAACTAAATTAGGTTGATTAGGATTCATCAGCACAGTTAATAATCCTAAAGTTAACATAGTTCCTTCGCTAATTGCATGGGCTGGAATACGTTCACCTGTATTCATGTCTAATATAACTTCTTGCCCTGTCATTTCTTGATTTTCTTCATAGGAAATAGATTTACCATCTACTTCGATTAAACGTTTGCGAATGACTGGAACTTTTGCTCGCTTGATGCCAACTTTGCGGACATTTGGGACAATTCGACTCAGCTTTTCTTCTATTAATTGAAATTTATCTGGGGCTTCATCACGGAGAAAATCTAAGGTAGGTGCTAATCCTGATCCGTCAAATTCAAATCTTGGTGTGACTTCATCACTGTAAGCTGGTTTTGCAAGATTGCTGGCCACTAATTTTAGGTAAACAATAGGTTGGAAATATTCACAAAATATATCAGGGTATTTAATGTATGTTTCTTTTTCAAAACTATCTTCATTTTCACATATTTTCCATGATGTTTTTGGAATCCAACGTTTACTATTATCCTGCTTCCAGCTATAGGAGATTTCCCAATTATCTTGATTTGGATCTTTCCAAAAACCACTTGCAGTCAAAGACATATATTTTTCCCCAATTGTTGTAAGAAATTGAGGTGAATTTTCATTTATAAATGTTCTTCCGAATAATCTAGAATTGACAAGTTTACTTAGATTATGCAATGCTTGTAACACACTTGTTTTACCTGCACTATTTTTTCCTACGAGTCCATGTAATCGGGAACTATCGAAATTAAGTTCTGTAGATTTATGGCTTTTAAAATTATGAAATATTAGTTTTTCTAGCATATTTTTATATATTACAATAATTCAGG
>JANMGZ010000638.1:0-7714 GCA_031374905.1 Dolichospermum sp. OTE_70_metabat_362_sub | reverse complement strand
CTAAACCCCTAAATCCTCAATAAAAAATAATATAAAAAATCCCATCAACAACATAAACAACTACATCCTGCAAATCCTTAAATCCTGTACTTCGACTATGGCTACGCCACGCAGGCTATCGCTCAGTAACCGGATATCCTGATTCTGGCAAATGCTACAATTAATAGATTTTTATTTGATGAAAATCTCCTCACTAAAATTAAACTTAACTCCGTTTATAAACCATTTCCATCCTCAACTTTTCCATCTCAATCTTCAACCTTTCATTCTCCATTTTCAACCCAGTATTTTCATCCTTAATCAACTCCACTTCATTCCGTTTACTCAAAGCCTGATTAATTGCCAACTTCCGCATATCCAAAGAAAACCAACGTTGATAAGTTTTCGTATGAATCTGCACACTATGACCCAAATTATCCGCCGCAGCCTTAATAGGAACTCCCAAAATATGCGCTCGAATTGCCCAACCATGACGTAAATCATAGGGTTTAAAATCTAAACCAACTTTTCTAAACCACCAACTTATCCTTTGAATTAAAGCCGTGATTTCTGCATGATTATTCTGGTCTTTTTTACTAATTGCGATCGCCAACATTTCTAAATATTTAGGATTTCTTAAATCAAATTCATCAATCCATTCCTTATATAAAGGTAAAGCTTCCCTTTCACCAGTTTTACAATCTTTATCAACCTTCCAAGTTAAATCTGTATTTTCATCACTTAACCACCAATCAATATGAGGATTAACAAAAAGCTCACGGGGACGTAAACCAAAAACCGCCAACATTCCATAAGTCCACCGCCAAAGTTGCCAACTATCTTTCACGTCTTGATTAACTTGCTTACCTCGATTATTCAGATATTCATCAAACTTGTAAAATCCCGTAACTATGTCCTTATCTGTAGGAACATTTCGAGAATTACTTTCAGGAACTTTAGAATAATTAGTTAAATTAATCTCAACTTTAAAAAGTTGACAAAAAACAGAAATAGCCCTCACTGCATTATATCTAGCCCATTCTTTATCTATTTTTTCAATCGCATTAATTAACACTGCTCCATTTGCTAAATCATCAGCATTTGTATAACGCTTAATTCGGGTAAAATAATAAAAGAAAGTATGTTCACTTTTAGTAGTGCGTTTATGGGTTTTAAAATATTCAGCCTCAAACTTTTCTAATAATTCACCAATAGTTACTAAATCCTTTTTAATAGCATCATTTCCTAAATATTTGTCATCCCAAATAAAGGTTTTTCTGGCAATTAACTTTCCTAATTCATAAGCCTCCTCTTCAGCCGTTTTTAATCCCTGTAAATTTGCAGGAATATTCAAACTAAGATTGTATTGCTTTTTACCAATATGTTTTATGTCTGCATCACTTGGTTTAATGGGTAAGGTTGCTCGCAATTGCAGACATCCATTTGATTCTCGAATTGTTACCCGCGTCTTTGCAGACTTCAAACGCAGATTTACTTGCTGTATTTCCTGTACTAAGTTTGTTTGCATTGTGGGTTTCTGTGGCGATCGCTATTCGCTAAAAATAAACAAGAAAAAGTAAAATTCAAAGCCACTTTTCTTGACTTTGAATCTTGAATTGTTTATTAGAATATACTTAAACCCAAAATAAATATGTTGATTGCGAACAACAAGATCCCCGACTTCTTCAAGAAGTCGGGGATCTAAACATCTAAACAATATCACAAATTATATATTTGACTGGTATTAATTACATCTTCAACTGTAATATTTAATTCAGGAAAGGTAGGAGAAATAATTTTATCTGTTCCTGTAAATGCTGTTACTTGATATTTCCCATCAACCAATTCATAAACAAACACCGTTGGTATTTTCGGATTTCCTAAATAACTCCGAGAAGCTATAGCTAAATAATCCACTATCCAATATTCTTTAATTCCCAGATTTTCATATTCTTCTAATTTATCAATATAGTCATCTTCCCAATTCGTTGATGTGACTTCTACTGCTAATTGAATTGGTTCAATTAAAGCACCATAAGTTGTTACATTAGAATTCCATGAAGATGCACTAACTACGCTAACATCAGGATTTCTTCCTCTTTGTTCTCCTCTATTGGTAACTGTTCTAATGACTATATCTTTATCTACAATATAATCAAGTTCTAGACGTTCATTTTCTCTATCAAAGGATTTTACTAAATATCTCGCTACATTTTTATGCGCTCTAATTGCTTCCACTTGAATAATTTCTCCATTTACTAATTCATAAATACCATCATCAGGACGTTGTTGAAGGAATTGTCCAAAGTCCATTTTTGTCAAGGTTGTGATGGTCATAATGTCCTCACTAAGCTAGTCTAAAATACTATTGTAGCATTTGTCAGAATCAGGATGTCCAGGATTTAAGGATTTAAGGATGTTATTTACTAATAGTTATAGGGATCTTGCAGGTAAATAATAATTTTTCCCAATCACCAATTACCACCTCTAAAATTGCTCACTGCAAACATAGCGAACTTAAAACCTATTAAACCAGCAATATAAATACTCCGGTCCTTACCACGGTTACGACGGATTCGCAATCTTCGCTCGTGACATGGATTTGGCACTCAACAGCCCAACCTGGGGATTAATCGGCGCTCCCTGGAACAAGAAAGCTCAAGCTAAGGCTAAAGCTAAGGCTGCGGTCTAGGGAACAAAAGATAGTCTGGGGTTTTACCCCAGGAGAGTTGGGAATTCAAGATTCAAAATTAAAAATTTCATTGTTTTGGATTTTGCATTCTGAATTTTGAGGCACATTCCCCACTCTCCACCGAACGCAAACATATTACACAGCAAGCTTGGAGATATAGAAATGCCTCAAGATCCAAAGAATATTCAAGACCACGTTGAGCTATTCCATCAACCAGAATACCAACAACTGTTTGAAAATAAGAAACAGTTTGAAAACGGTCACACCGACGCAGAAGTTCAACGGGTTGCAGAATGGACAAAAAGCTGGGAATACCGAGAAAAGAACTTTGAACGGACAGCTTTAACAGTTAACCCAGCTAAGGGTTGTCAACCTTTAGGTGCTATGTTTGCGGCTGTTGGTTTTGAAGGTACACTTCCCTTCGTTCAAGGTTCTCAAGGTTGCGTTGCTTACTTCCGTACCCACTTAACCCGTCACTACAAAGAACCATTCTCCGGCGTTTCTTCTTCCATGACAGAAGACGCTGCTGTATTCGGTGGTTTGCAAAACATGATTGATGGTTTGGCTAACTCCTACAGCTTGTACAAACCCAAGATGATTGCTGTTTGCACCACCTGTATGGCAGAAGTTATCGGTGATGACTTACAGTCATTCATTGGTAATGCTAAAGAAGCTGGTTCTGTTCCTCAAGATTTCCCAGTCCCTTTTGCTCACACACCTAGCTTCGTTGGTTCTCACATCACTGGTTACGACAACATGATGAAGGGAATTCTTTCTACCTTAACAGAAGGTAAGAAGAAAGCTAAGAGCAACGGTAAAATCAACTTCATTCCTGGTTTTGATACCTACGTAGAAAACAACCGCGAAATTAAGCGGATTGCTTCCTTGATGGGTATTGACTACACCTTGTTATCTGATAACAGTGATTATGTTGATTCACCTTGTGATGGTGAATACAATATGTATCCAGGTGGTACTAAGCTAGAAGATGCAGCAGATTCCATCAACGCTAAGGCTACTGTTGCTCTTCAAGCTTACTCCACCACCAAGACCCGCGAATACATTGCTAAGGAATGGAAGCAAGACGTTTCTGTTTCTCGTCCTTGGGGTATCAAGGGAACTGACGAGTTCTTAATGAAACTCAGCCAATTAACTGGTAAAGCAATTCCTGAAGAGTTAGAAATCGAACGTGGTCGTGCAGTTGACGCAATGACCGACTCCCATGCTTGGTTACATGGTAAGCGTTTCGCTATCTATGGTGATCCTGACGTGGTTTACGGTGTAGTTAGTTTCATGCTGGAAATGGGTGCTGAACCAGTACACATCTTGGTTCACAACACCAACGAAGTATTCGAGAAAGAACTGCAAGCATTGTTAGATTCTAGCACTTTCGGTAAGTCTGCTAAAATCTGGGGTGGTAAAGACTTGTGGCACTTACGGAGTCTTTTATTTACAGAACCCGTAGACCTATTGATTGGTAACTCCTACGGTAAGTACCTGTGGCGCGATTGTGGTGTACCTTTGGTAAGAATTGGTTATCCTATCATGGATCGTCACCACTACCACCGTTACGCAACTGTTGGTTATAAAGGTATAATCAATCTGTTGAACTGGATTGTTAACACAGTCTTTGAAGAAATTGACCGCAACACTAATGTTGCTGGTAAAACCGATATTTCCTACGACTTAATTCGTTAAGAATATCTGTCAGGGTGGGGTTTCCCCATCCTAACTAGGAAAATAAACAAAGGGGAATAGGATTTAGGCAATTTACCTAAAATCCTATCCCCTATTTCAAGTTTTAATTCCAATTCTAGCCTAAACTTTTTGTTCCTTTCACCTATCTGAAGGATGAATTTTGAAGTAAGTTCCAGTGTGCGTGCTTTTTCTTGTCCTGAATTAAACTTAAGTTGTCTATAATACCTCCAGAATAATTAACCGCAGATAAACGCAGATGAAGACGGATGAATTAATTATTTCATGTTTCTATGGAGTCTAACTGAAAATTGCTATTAACTCAAGTTGTTATAGCGGTTCTCGATTGAGTGAGATACAAGAACCCCACCTGCTGCCCCCAACCCCCTCCCCGCAAGCGAGGAGAGGGCTATTTGAGATTGGTAATTCGTAATACAGTCTCCCTTTTATCCTGTTCATCCTTTAATCCTGGACATCCTGATTCTGACAATTTTTCTATTTTTTCTTGCCAAAGTAAATGTTATGAAAATCCCACCCCCAGAAAATACAGATAAATACATATCTTTTTTGAAAGTTTATCTGTGTAAATATTAAGTTAATTAGATTTTGTAGAAAATCTATAAATCAATCCAAACTAAGTATAAAAACTTGGTTATTTTCGGGGAATTAGAATTATTATATTTAATATATTCTGTGGTAATCCTAAATTATTTGTGAGGTATTTCTCACTTATTCTCTATTACAGCAAGTTTTTATTACCTTTTCTGTAGAGACACAAATCCAGAAATAGATAATGCTGTAAATAGTTCCACAAATAATTTTTATTAATTTGAAATATTTTTGTCAAAATCATCATCTTGATGATTAATTTTAAGCAAGATTTGTCATGGTAGCAAAATCCATCTAGCACGAGCATAAAAATGAAAGTCACCCAAAGCAAAATTAACGAACTTCTGAGTGAATCAGGATGCGAACATAATCAAAAGAAACAGGGAGAAAAGAAAAACAAATCTTGTACCCAACAAGCTCAACCAGGTGCGGCTCAAGGTGGTTGTGCATTTGATGGCGCGATGATTGCTTTAGTCCCAATTACCGATGCTGCTCACTTGGTACATGGTCCCATTGCTTGCGCGGGAAATTCCTGGGGAAGTCGTGGTAGTCTGTCTTCTGGACCAATGCTTTATAAGACAGGTTTTACTACCGATGTAGGTGAAAATGATGTAATTTTCGGTGGTGAGAAAAAGCTTTATAAGGCGATTTTAGAAGTTAATGAAAATTATAAACCTGCGGCGGTTTTTGTTTACGCTACCTGTGTTACAGCCTTAATTGGTGATGATATTGATGCAGTTTGTAAGGTAGCAGCCGAAAAAACTGGAACTCCTGTTATCCCGGTGATTGCTCCCGGATTTATTGGGAGTAAAAATCTTGGTAATCGCTTTGGTGGTGAAGCTTTACTAGAATATGTAGTGGGAACTGCTGAACCTGAATATACCACACCCTATGATATTAATTTAATTGGTGAGTACAATATTGCTGGAGAAATGTGGGGGGTTTTACCTTTATTTGAAAAGTTAGGAATTCGGGTTTTATCAAAAATTACTGGTGATGCTCGTTATGAAGAAGTTCGTTATGCTCACCGGGCTAAATTAAATGTAATGATTTGCTCACGGGCGTTATTAAATATGGCGCGAAAAATGCAGGAACGTTATGGAATTCCTTACATTGAAGAGTCATTTTATGGAATTAAAGATATTAACCGTTGTCTACGAACTGTAGCTGCTAAATTAGGTGATGCTGATTTGCAGGAACGCACAGAAAAGCTGATTGCTGAAGAAACTGCGGCTTTAGATATTGCCCTTGCTCCCTATCGAGAAAAATTGAAAGGAAAGCGCGTTGTTCTCTATACTGGCGGTGTGAAAAGTTGGTCAATTATTTCCGCTGCGAAGGATTTGGGAATTGAAGTTGTGGCGACAAGTACCCGCAAAAGTACAGAAGAAGATAAAGCAAAAATCAAAAATTTGTTGGGTAATGATGGGATTATGTTGGAGAAGGGTAACGCCACAGAACTCCTGAAATTAATTGAAGAAACTAACGCAGATATGCTTATCGCTGGCGGTAGAAATCAATATACTGCTTTGAAAGCGAGAGTTCCCTTTTTAGATATTAACCAAGAACGTCATCATCCTTATGCCGGTTATGTGGGCATGGTGGAAATGGCGCGGGAGTTGACTGAGGCTCTATATAGCCCCGTTTGGGAGCAAATTCGTAAACCAGCACCTTGGGAGTAATACCAATTTTATGTGAGGCTGCACAGAATAATAATCATCCGTATTTATCTGCGTTTATCTGCGTTTATCTGCGGTAAATAATTCTTAAAATCTGATTCAATGCAGCTTCATCTTAATTTGGTACAAGTGTCTCACGCAAAGACGCAAAGATGGGAAGTTTATAATTTATGAAAGATTAACTTATGGCGATCGCAATTATTCCAGAAAAGTCTCTGACTGTAAACCCCCTCAAACAAAGTCAGGCTTTAGGCGCTTCTTTAGCTTTTTTGGGTTTGAAGGGAACTATGCCTTTATTTCATGGTTCTCAGGGTTGTACGGCGTTTGCAAAGGTGGTTTTGGTTCGACATTTTCGGGAAGCAATTCCTCTTGCTACTACTGCAATGACGGAAGTTACTACTATTTTAGGTGGTGAAGAAAATGTTGAGCAAGCTATTCTCACTTTGGTGGAAAAAGTACAACCGGAAATTATTGGTTTGTGTACCACTGGCTTAACAGAAACTAGAGGTGATGATATTGAAATGTTCTTGAAAGATATTCGAGAACGTCACCCTGAACTTAATCATTTAGCAATTGTTTTTGCTCCTACTCCCGATTTTCAAGGTGCATTACAAGACGGTTTTGCAGTTGCAGTCGAAAGTATAGTTAAAGAAATTCCTAAAGCAGGGGGAATTAAACCGGAACAAATCACTATTTTAGCTGGTTCTGCTCTCACTCCAGGAGATGTGCTAGAAATTCGGGAAATGGTGACATCTTTTGGACTAGAACCTATCTTTGTTCCTGATTTGGGAGCTTCCTTAGATGGACATTTGGAAGATGGTTATACTGCTATAACTGCTAGTGGCACAACTTTAAAAGAATTACGTTCTTTGGGTAGTTCAGCTTTTACCTTAGCATTAGGTGAAAGTATGTTGGGGTCGGCGAAAATTTTAGAAGAACGGTTTGGAACTAACTATCAAGTATTTAGAGATTTAACAGGTTTAGAACCTGTAGATCAATTTCTGCAAAAGTTATCTTTATTAAGTGGAAATCCCGTTCCTGAAAAATATCGCCGTCAACGTCG
>JANMGZ010000603.1:0-1608 GCA_031374905.1 Dolichospermum sp. OTE_70_metabat_362_sub | reverse complement strand
ATTATTACAGTTAGTCAAGGGTTCACCTTACCCAGATATGGCAAAGCTGTATGCAGTGTTGCGGTTGCCAAAATTGGTACAACGTCTTGATCATGCTGTCCAGTCCAAACGGTTGGATGAATGGGTCGCCACTTCGTTTATCCAATTTTTGAGTGCTAAGGACGCAGAGAAGACTATTTCCGGGATTTTGACGACAGCGGCAGGGACTTTCTCATCTTTTATTCAAGCTGATTTGTTACGGGCATTCATCGGCCAATCGGATATTCCCACTCAGCTATCAGGTAGAGAAATGGTGGTGTTCAAGCTAGATGATGAACGTCGTAGTGTGGTTGGTCCTTTACTGGCAGCAGCAATGCACTTAATGATTGTCGGTAATTTGAGCCGTCCCCGTAAAGACCCGTTAATTATTTCTTTGGATGAATTACCATCAATTAAGCTGGATAGACTACCACAATGGATTAATGAATATCGTTCTAATGGTGCTTGTTTTATTTTAGGTATCCAAAGTTTAGAGCAGCTTTACGATATTTATGGGGATAAAATGGGGAGTGCGATCGCATCAGCTTGCAGTACCCATGTGTTATTCAATCCTGGTAATTACAAAACGGCGGAAGATTACTCAAAGCGTTACGGTGAAAAGGAAGTGCTGATTAAAAATCGGACTACAGGGCGAACTCTTGGTGGACAAATGAGCCGTTCAATTAGCTGGAGTGAGAATTTACAAAAGATGCCTGTAATTAGTGCAGATGAAATTCTCAAGTTTCCCCAAGGTAAATGTGTAATTACCAGTCCTGGTTACAGTTCCGGGGGACAAGCTTCTATTCCCTATCCTTTAATTATTCCGGTGTCGAAAACCGATGAAAAAAGAGCTAAAGAAAGTGAAGGTCTGTGGGATACACAAGTTAGATTGGCTTTAGAAAGTCAGGTAACAATTCCTGATATTAAAATGCTCACACAGGCATTGTATGACCGCATTGAGGAAGCAGGAAGGATGTTGCCATTACCAGAGGAAGATGTGGTAACAGTCCAGGAACAGGAGGAACAGGGGTCTGGTAATCATCAAAAAACTGATGTTTTAGAGAATTTTACAACAAGAGTTTATCAAACTCCAGGATTGCAATGATAAGAATTTGGCAACTTTTAAAGGGCTAAAATATAGGCTAGAATGTTATTTCTATAATCCTCTATTTAGGCAAAACCACTTAGGCAAAACCACAAATCCTGGTACTGGAGGTAATATCTACGCATGATTCATATTTGTGCCTTATTAATCAAGAGTATAAATGTATATTATTCGGAGGCTATTTAGTTAGTTACAAAAATTATAAGTTTGAAATTCTTGTTTTTTATTTCATACTTAAATTTAGCAACAACCATAATTTTAGATTAGCAGTTTACAAAAGAAGAATTATGCAAATTCATATTTATGCACAGCAAGGAAACATTGCGGGAGTTGGACATGAAATAGCCAATGGTGTGGATATTGACTGTATAGACGAAAACGAATACTCCCAGCAAACACCATTAATGTATGCAGTTAGTAGCACCAATGCAGGTATTGATATGATTCATTTCCTCTTGGAACATGGTGCAAATGTGAATGCTATT
>JANMGZ010000574.1:0-2308 GCA_031374905.1 Dolichospermum sp. OTE_70_metabat_362_sub | reverse complement strand
GTGCGTTACGCTATCGCTAACACACCATTCTTAAGGATTTCGTGCGTTACGCGAAACGCTAACACACCCTACAAATACGTAATTTTGTTCAAAAATCAAATCGGATTCCTATATCATGTTACTGCAATTCTGGTATAGATATATACTAAACATGGTTGAGAAATGGACTTTTACAAAATTACAAAAAACCTAGATTGGTAGGGGTTTAGCACTGCTCATTGGTGTCAACTTAACGGTACACCCTCCCAAATTTGCTCTCTGATTTGTTGTGTTTCTCGATGTCGTTTCCTAATAGCTTTGACTAAACCAAATAATTTTGCTCGTTGGACTAAATAGGTGACGATATCGGGATTCTCACCCCTTTCTACAGATTTAGCTACATAATATAGACTTCTAAAAACCATTTCTACTGATATTTTTTCTTTTGGCTGACCTAAAGCAACTGCTACATCTGAAACCAATTGATTTAGCACCGCATAAAAAATTAAAGTCGCCACAATCTGAATTTGTACTCCATTACTATGTCCTACCCAAAGATATGCTAATCCTAATAACCTTTTAGTTAATAAAAATGCTTCTTCTATTTTCCATCTTCTTCGATATAATTCACAAACTTCTTCTGCTGATAATTGCTCGTCGTCCAAGATATTTGTTAAATAACGATGCCAAGTTTTTCCCCATAAAACTGATACTAATCGCACTGGATATTTACAGGGATTTGAACGATATTTACCCATGATAATAATTTCATCTTTATAATAAGTGCCTTGGGATAATACTTGTTTAGTTTTATAATTTGTTTTTTCTTTTATTCTGGTAATAAAGTATTTTTTACTCTCGGTTAATTTGTCAAACCAACTAAAGCTAAAAAAGCCTAGATCCACTATTATCAAGCCTTTTTCTGGCAGTTTTTCTAACAAATCTTCTGCCCAGTTTTGGTCATGACTTTTAGCATTTTGTTCATACCATACTTTTACGGGATTTTGGGTGAAGGCTTCGACAATCATCATGATTTTTCCACCTAGTTTTGATGAATTATCTTCGCTTATTTTTAATCTTTTTCTTAGCTGTTCTAGACTTGAACCATCTGCTATCCATATGGTGTTAAACTTTTTTTGTATCTGCTCCCATTTCTTTTCTAAAACTATTTTTGATTCGGTTTGGGCAATTTTTTCTATTACTTGATTTAATAAAGTTACAAAAATTTCGGCAGGCATATTCATTAATCTTTTCGATACTGCCTGTTTGCTTACTGTTATCGGTTCAATCCACAATAATCCTTCTTCTTTTAAGACTCTTACTGCTTCTGATAATCCGGCTATTTGGCGATAAACTAAACTGAGAATTAGTGCTACCATTACTGGTAAGTTTAGCAATCTATCTCTCATCGGTTTATCATTATTTCCCGGTAAATATTTTAATGGTGTAAATAGACTTGGTTGTAGATATTTTGTTAATTCTTCTTCTATTTGTGGCAATGATGGTGATGGTGTTTGCTGCTGACGACGCAAATCTGGATTCCCATTTTTTCTTGTTTGAGTCATAATTTTTGACCCTGTTAGTGTTTTTTATGATTTTATTATCCTCTTTTTTTGCTTCAAAAGCGGATTCCTCTGGTCAGCTACGCTAACACTTACCCCACTGCTCTAGCCGATGCCTACGTCGATCGCCTAAAGCAGTTCATTCCGCGCCATCGGTTTTGTCCTTAACCTTATTTATTAAGGATTTCAGCTTAAGTTGACACCAATGAGCAGTGCTAAACCCCTACCGATAGAATCGAATGGATTAAGCCGTGTTGAGTTTAATCTGCTTTTTTAATTTTAGTACCGTACTACGATACTTTTTTGATACTTTTATTTATCAAGTTAAAATAAAACAATCCGTGGAAATTTAAAGATTGTAATAAGATTTCACTTATTAAGGAGATTCCATATTTACACTTAACGTATTTAATAGTTATACTATCTATTTATAACTAACAAAGGAAACAAGACGAAATCTAGAAGATTTTTGTTCCAAACTTTTAACTAAATACTAACTTCAAATAAATGTGTAATTATGACAACACTACGCCCCTCATTACGCACCCAATATTCCTATGTACCAGCTATGTCTAAAGGTGTGATCAAATCACATAATGTCATGGAGTCGTTGGTGATAGAAGAGGTTAATAAACAAATTCAGTCATTGCCGCCTAGAACAGCTAGACTTATCAAAATAGCGGATGTGCTGGCTTATGCCCTAAATCGGTTGCCATCTTTGTGTGCAACCAGTAAAGTAGGTTGGCAGCGGCAGTTAAATCGTGCCA
>JANMGZ010000554.1:0-4611 GCA_031374905.1 Dolichospermum sp. OTE_70_metabat_362_sub | reverse complement strand
CCTCCAGAATAGGCTATTAAAGCCTGTTCCATTTCTGTAAATAACTCTTTTAACTGCTCTAATTTTGCGATCAAAGTCATCCAATGAAAACCCCATAATGCCTAACCATTTCTATTTTAATCATTTGGCAGATAAATTCCTCCTAGAAAATTTACAACTTACCAATCGAATGTGAGTAGTAATGCCTCAGATCAAATAGGAAACTGATAGACAAGCACCTTTCCTTGCCAATTTTCTTCTACAAATACGAGATATTTATCGTTATTTCGACGGAAAGCACGGATACCATAGGGAATGTCAACCCAACCACTTTCTTTACCAACTTCTTCCCCAGGAGTCATTTTTTTCACAAGTTCTCCTGTAGCACTTTTATAAACATATACCTCTGCAGTTTTTACAGTCACTGCAAATACATAATCACCCGCTATACTCATCGCGGCGGTAGCAACTTGACCTTTACCTGTGGTGTCGTAGGGAACGACAGTTCGCCATTTAGGGGTGCGATTTCCTTTACTCCAATTATCAAAACGAGCAATTTCTGACCCTATTACTTTAGCATCATCAGCAAATGCAGGATGTTCAATAGTAAACCCTGATAAATACATAGTATCTGTTTCGGGAAAATACTCAATTCTTCGCAAGTCTTTAAAGGTGCTAGGAGTTTTGAGTTTTTGCATTGAAGAATAGGTATAGATGGGATTTCCTTTATTATCTAATCCCTGTAAAGGATAATGACGAATGCCATCTTCAGTTCGCAAAGTTTTCCAAACATCACCTTTACTATCTACCCACCAACCCCCTATATAGGGATAGTCTTGACTACTATCATATTCATTTTTTTCAAATGCACCATTGCCATTACTATCACGCCAAATCCATTCTCCTTTCGCAGGTTGATAAGCTGGCCAAGTTCCACTAATTGACTGTTTTCCCTGATCATTAGTCCCAACAAACATCCCGGCAGGAATTGCAATTTTACCATCTGTTTTTGGTTGAAAACGATAAATTTGCAAAAAGCTATTGTACATATCTGTCAGGAATAAAAAAGGTTTTCCTTGAATACGCCGCATAAAAGTTCCATCTGGTGATGTATGCAAACGTGGATCTTGAGCATATTTAAAGGGATTAACTGTATAGGCTTTATAAGTCCACTGTTTACCAGCAGGTTTACTATAGTCCATCACATATTGTTCTTGTTTTGTGAATATATTCACACCGTCTGTTTGTGGATCAGTATCGGCATTATCTACAAATATTAATCCTAGTAATTGCCATTCTTTTTGTCCTGAGGGAGAAAATTTTCTTAAATCTGTTCCTGATTTATTAAAGCCATTACTATTCACATAAAGATTACCTTTAGCATCTGCACCAATTCCGGTAATTCCGTATAGTTTTGAGGTTTTTACTTCTCCAGGTACACCACCAAAAATACCCTTTTTATCGCCAAATGTATCTACACGAACTGGCTGATTATTAATATTATAAATCACCACTTGTTGATTAATACCATTATCAGTTACTAATAGTCTACCCCGATTATCAATAGCCAGTGCTGATGGTTGATCAATATCTATGATTTCTGGCGGTAATTTCTTTCCTGTTTGAGAATAATTGACAATTTTTCCAGATTTAGCACCTTTTTTATGTTGAATAATCCACAAGTTATCTTTTTTATCAATGGTGATATTCCCCGGACTGGGAACAGTAAAACTATTTATTTGCGCCATTGTTTCGGTGTTATAAACCCGAATAATATTTTCACCAGCATTACTAACAAATAAGTTATTACCTATTGTTGCTAATCCTGTTACTTCATTATTTTTGCTGGTAATTAACATACTTTTATCCCAGCCATTTCCTTTTCCAAAAGGTGCAGGTTTTCCTTTGGAGTCATAACGTCTAACACAGTACCAAGTTTGTCCTTGGGGAGGATAATTTTCTGTAGTTTTATCTATTCCCCCTTGAGACATAGCTAGATAAATATATTTGTTATTTGCTGTTATCGCTTTACCACCTAAACGATTCCAACCATGTGTATCTTGAAGAACAAAAATTGGTTTACCATCTTTATATATTCCTGCTTCACTACCAGCTTCGTCCCAAGCACTATTTGTATAAATTGTCCCATCATTTTTGACATACATTCCCTCTATATTATTTTGTACTCGCAATTTACCATTACCAATGGTATTGCCTAACCAAGAAGTGATATAGGAAACTTCAGGAATTTTAGCTATTTTATTTTTTTTAGTTGTAGCTAAATCCATTGTCATTCCTGCGAATGTTACGACTAGTCCACAGGTTAAACCAAGTAAAATGTTAAAGATTATCGCTTTTTGCCAATATTTATGATGAAATAGATTATTAAGATTTTGATAAACTTTGTAGTAAGTTTTACTAATCTGCATAAATAATTTGTTGTTCATGGCAATGTTTGTATCAATTAATAAACAGTTGAATTTTTAACCCTGTATCTAGTAAGACTATTTGGTTTAGGAAAACTTTGATGCCAATACTGTGCAGATTTTATCTGGATAATTATTCATAAAATAACAAATAAATTTTAGTTCGCATCTAATTTTACTAAAACTTTATCAATAAAATACAATTTTGAAATAACTAAATTATATCCAATACTCTTAATATTGATAATTTTTAGATAAAAATGCTACTTTTTATTAATCAATATTAGTATTTTTTTATACTTTTTCAACAACAAAATAATTAATGCTTTTTTATTAACTATTCCAGTTAAGTTATGCCATAAACCTGAATTAATCTTTTTTTAGATTTCGTGTAATGTCAATCATTCGTAATCTTTCTGAATCTAAAAAACTCTACTTGGTAAACTATTAACAATTTAGTAAAATTGCCTACCAAAGATATTTTTTATCTTCAAAAATCTGAATCTTATCTCTTATATATTTTTTTGATATATTTTCTTTACGGAAATAGAATAATTTTTATATTTAAACTGATTTTGATTCTCAGCGTCGTATTAACAGATTAGGCTGAAAATACAGCAGTTTGCGTAGTTAGGTGGCACAAAGTCAGAATCAAAACTCAAGTAGCAGAAGTGTTTCACCTTTTGCCTCCTGCCCTCTACCTCCTGCCTTCTGCTGTAAATCATCTTGGTATATGCACAAAAAATAAAAGCATAAATCAAAATAACTAATCTCAATTTATCTATCAAAGGAGAGATAAGTAAGTGGAATGTAAAGATATTAAATTAAATTTAGGATCAGCATCTATTCTAACTGTGGGTACAGGTTGGTTTCCTGAAAATCCTGGAGGATTAGAAAGGTATATTTATGAACTAACTCATAAATTAGCAGCATATAAAGATCAAGTAGAATTATGTGGAGTGGGTTTACCAGTAGATGCAAAAAATAGACAAATTAAATTAACTAATTTAGCTTCTCCAGACAGTAAAATTGCCACTAGATTATGGTCAATTCGTGATCAATTTAAAAAAACAAGATTAGGTAAGCCTGATGCAATTAATCTCCATTTTGCATTGTATAGTTTTCCAATTTTAGATATTTTGCCCAAAGGAGTACCTGTTACTTTCAACTTTCATGGTCCTTGGGCTTCGGAAAGTCAGGAAGAAGTAGTTAATAAAAAATTTAGTGTTTGGTTAAAAAAACAGCTAATTGAACAAAATACTTATAATCGGTGCGACCGGTTTATTGTTCTTAGTAAAGCTTTTGGTGAGATATTACATCAAAAATATCAAATTCCCTGGCAGAAAATTCACATCATTCCCGGTGGAGTTGATATTGATCATTTTCAGAATAATCTCTCCCGTCGAGAGGCAAGAATAAAACTAGGTTGGCCAACAAATCGGCCTATATTATTTACTTCCCGTCGCTTAGTTCATAGGATGGGAATTGATAAATTATTACAAGCTATAGCCATGATTAAACCAGGGATTCCTGATATTTGGTTAGCTATAGCCGGTCGTGGTCATATTCAAGCTTTACTACAACAACAAGCTAGAGAATTAGGTTTGGAAAATAATGTCCAATTTTTAGGTTTTTTACCGGAAAATGATTTAACAGTAGCTTATCAAGCGGCTGATTTAGCCGTAATGCCAAGTCAATCTTTTGAAGGTTTTGGATTAGCTATTCTGGAATCTTTAGCCTGTGGTACTCCTGTTTTATGTACGCCTGTTGGGGGAATGCCAGAAATTTTACAAAGATTTTCTCCAGATTTAATTACTGAAGCAATTACGGTTGAAAGCATTGCTGATAAATTAGCACAAA
The DNA here is from genome assembly GCA_031374905.1 of Dolichospermum sp. OTE_70_metabat_362_sub. Taxonomy (GTDB): domain Bacteria; phylum Cyanobacteriota; class Cyanobacteriia; order Cyanobacteriales; family Nostocaceae; genus Dolichospermum. Next base: position 346 of record JANMGZ010000554.1, on the reverse strand, counting down.
TTATGTTAAACAAACTTTCTTTACCTTCTAGAGAAGAATGTCGTAATTACACAATTAAAAATTATGATTGGACTAATATTACTCAACAAATTCGGCAAACTCTTTTAGCTTAAAGTAATTATATATATTGTATGAAAATTCTATTTTTAGACCAAAGCGGTAAACCTGGTGGTGCTGAGTTGTGTTTAGTAGATATTGCTAAACCTTATGGAAAAAATGCTCTTGTTGGTTTATTTGCAGATGGTGATTTTAGAAAGTTACTTGAAGAAAATCAAATTCCTGTGGAGGTTTTAACAACTCAAACAATTAAAGTTAGTAAAGAAAGTGGGTTTTTCCAAGCATTAAG
>JANMGZ010000467.1:0-2477 GCA_031374905.1 Dolichospermum sp. OTE_70_metabat_362_sub | reverse complement strand
CGGACTCAGGAGTTACAAAAGCAGCAAGTTCTTCTCCTCGACTCCTACACCTCGTCATTGATATCAGAATACTCCTCAACTATCACTAACTCAGAATTATCTTCTTGATCATGACCCCATTGATCTAACACATCTTTAATTAACACTTCTTGTACCCAAATTTTGGCAACAACCGTCAGAGGAAGTGCTAAAAATAATCCTAGAAATCCAAAAAATGTCACAAAAAACAACTGAGAAATTAAAGTAACTGCTGGTAGTAAAGATACTTGATGTGCCATGACTACAGGTGTAATGAAATTGCTCTCAGCCTGTTGAATAAAAAAGTAAAGGACGAAAACAGCAACAGCCTTCCATGGATTATCTAACAGAGCGATCGCCATTGCTGGAATTACACTCATCGTCGGACCCAAATTAGGAATTAAATTCATAAATCCCGCTAACACTCCCAATGCCAGCGCTGCTTTTACACGCAGAATTGATAAGCCTACCAAACTCATCAGCCCTACTACTAAAACCCCAATTGAAGCACCTGTAACCCATCCCCCTAAAGAAACTTCGCATTGCTGTAAAATTCCTCCTACCCGCCGCCGATAAAAGGAGGGAAAGATGCGAACAAACACTTTTTGATAAGCGACAGGATTAACTAAAAACATTACTGTTAAAACCAGGACTAATAAAATTTTGAGAACAACCTCTAAAGATCCAGAAACAAACGCAAAAGAGTTACCTAATAGACGATTAAATAGCGGTTGTGCTTGTTCAATTAAACTATTCAGATCCGGTATATAGGGTAATAATTGTGGAGGAATATTAGTTCTTTGCACATCTACCCAACTATTAAAACGCTGAAATCCTTGAGGAACTCTATAGGTGAGTTCATGAAACTGCTGGATAAATGGTGGTACAATCAACCAGAAGAAACAGACAACACTGGCAAAGAAAATCCCTACAGCTAGTAAAACTGCTAATCCTCGTTTTATTCCTAAGCTTTGGAAGCGTCGCGCTAACCGATTTAAAGTCGTTGCTAACACAACAGCGGCAAATATCAGGAGCAAAACATCACGAAGTTGCCACAATATATATAAAGATATAACTAGGGCAATCAAACCTATCCATTGACCAAGGTTCACAAGCGAAACTCCAGCTTGGTAAGGTGTTTTATTAATGACTATCCACTTAGATTAGCCGATTTTTGCAACATCACCTATATTTTTTTGATTAATTTTGTTTTTGTTTTGGTAATCTCCATAGTAGCGCAGTTAACATGATCACAGTTGGTGACAAAACCATAATTAGTGCATTCGTCATTGTTGCTGGAATCCATAGAGGCTCAGCATACTTAATGAATAGCGATAGCAAAGCTGAAAATAACAGTAGTTTTAAAAAAAATTCCAGTTGATTTTTCATCACAGTCTGGTAAAACACATAATTTTATAGAGTAACCCTTTTTCGCTACTTTCGGCAATGCCCCATTTAAAACCTCTATTTAACAAGGGTTTTAGCAAGGTATTAAGATTACAAATACTTTGATTAATGATGATTTTCTCCATTTCGAAGAATTAAGACAGTTGCTACAATTTTTATCAATAACAAAAACCTCAGAAGTAAAAACTTCTGAGGTATAAAGAGTTTTAGGAAAGATTGAGAACAATAACAATCTTGTTATCAGTTGGAGTAGGCAATCTTTAGACTGATCACAAAATGGCTTTGTCAGCATCTCAAACTAAGAACCTAAAAGCCCACAGGTCAACTACTTAAATACTTTAGCAGAGGTATTTTTATTCCAGTAGCCAAGTTGGCGTTTTTTTCAATGACTCAAAATAAAGAATTACCCCACCTTAGAAAAGGGAGGAAACAGAATTAAATAACATCTATCTTTCGACGGATATTAACTAATTCGTAAAGCTTGTTTTCAAACTTTTGGGTGCAAGCTGACCAATCAAATTCCAGAATAGAAGGACGTGCTTGTGCAGTTAATTGGTTTTTGAGGTCAGGATTTTCAAGAATTGTAATTACCTTTTGAGCAAAGTCTTCAGGGTTATTAGGTGCGGCTAGAAAACCATTTACCCCAGAAATAACCTGTTCAGCAGTTGAAGGGGCAACAACAGCCACTACGGGAGTTCCAGAAGCTAAGGCTTCGTTAGTTGTGGTACAGAAATTTTCGGTGACAGAAGGGTTGACAAATATATCTGCTTTGGCAAACCAACCTAAAAGTTCTTTACCATGAGATTCACCCCAAATTGTGACACCATTGGGGAATTTTTCAGCCCGACGGCGAATTTCTGCATCTAATGGACCACTACCGACAATTACTAAATGGACATCGGGAATTTTGGCAGCAATGAGGGGATAAATATCTAAAAGTTGATTGACATTTTTTTCTGGGGTAATGCGTCCCACAAATAAAATAGTTGGACGTTGATCATCAGGAATTGGATCATAACAAATATTGCGAGGATGAAATTTTTCGCAATCAA
>JANMGZ010000444.1:0-6965 GCA_031374905.1 Dolichospermum sp. OTE_70_metabat_362_sub | reverse complement strand
CCTTGCGGGGAAAAGGTAGTCAAAAACCTTCCAAGCACTGTCAGAAGCCCAAAAAATAGAGCGGGAAGTTTCCGTCCCCTTGCGGGGAAAAGGTAGTCAAAAACACTATGTCTTCTCCTGTAGCAGCTTTTTCAATCAACAGGTTTAAGGTTTCCGTCCCCTTGCGGGGAAAAGGTAGTCAAAAACTTCTCACAACAATCTTGAGAGTGATAAAACTTACAGCTGTTTCCGTCCCCTTGCGGGGAAAAGGTAGTCAAAAACTGTTATAGCCTATTAAAACTTCTTCTGGGTCTTTACCAAGTTTCCGTCCCCTTGCGGGGAAAAGGTAGTCAAAAACAAAACTTTGTGCAGATTCCACATAATAGATTAATTGAACAGTTTCCGTCCCCTTGCGGGGAAAAGGTAGTCAAAAACCGTGTCCGCATTTCTATCTGTTAACGAAATTGTCAGCACCGTTTCCGTCCCCTTGCGGGGAAAAGGTAGTCAAAAACCTTCAACTATTGGTACTTCTTACAACAAGGTGTACAAGGTTTCCGTCCCCTTGCGGGGAAAAGGTAGTCAAAAACAGACCTACTGACAAAGTAGTAGTTCTTTAAGTTAAATAGTTCGTTTCCGTCCCCTTGCGGGGAAAAGGTAGTCAAAAACTTATGTGAGTAAAATCATAACAACTACTAAGTAGATTAGTTTCCGTCCCCTTGCGGGGAAAAGGTAGTCAAAAACGGTTCTTTAATGTCTGAAGATGAAAAGGGCTTTGTAGTTTCCGTCCCCTTGCGGGGAAAAGGTAGTCAAAAACTAATTAGTTTATCTTCCTATGTCGAGAATATGAGGATAACCGTTTCCGTCCCCTTGCGGGGAAAAGGTAGTCAAAAACCCTATACCTTTGGAAACTTGACGAAATACAGGTTTCAAGACCCGATTGCACACGCATACGGAAAGAGTCGTGTAAACCAAAATGCTAGTATTCTTTTTTCTAGGTTCAGAACGCCGAAATCAGCGATTACAGTTATATTAAAACGAAAACCCCAAGATGTCAACCCTAAAAACCAATATTTCCTCAAGATTACGAAACATTGCTAATTATTAATCTCTTTAGCTTCATGCGACTAACTTGCCACACTTCGTTACATTCCGTTACGACAACCCAAAACCTTACCACGTGGGTATTTTAAGCAACTTTACCCCCCTTTCCTGCCAATATTCAACTTTACAAAATTAAATAATCTGGTGGTTGATATGGTGGGTCACTTCCATAGACTCGTGTATTCTGTTTAGCAGTTTCATCAAGAGGATATACCCGCAAATTATCCTCACTCAACTTGAGAACCTGCAACCATCTTTTTTCCAATTGATAATTCAAATCTTTATCATCCAAAGGACATTCAAACACCGAATACTGGACTCGTTGACAACGCTGTTCAATCAACTTAGCCAATTTAGTGCGGCGTTTATCATCCTTCACGTCATAACAAACCAACCATAATTTGGGCATAAAATAATTTACAATTGACAATTACAGGAAATTGCAGGTAAATGAAGTATAAAGGAGATTTTACTCTTGAATTATTCATTGTCAATTATCCATTGTTAATTGTCAATTATTTATTGTTATGAAAGAAAACATTATTAAGGATAAAAGCTTTGATTTTGCAGTTCGTATTGTCAATTTATATAAATATTTAAGTGACCAAAAACGAGAGTTTGTTTTATCAAAGCAACTACTTCGATCTGGTACTGCAATTGGAGCATTAGTAAGAGAAGCTGAACAAGCAGAAAGTAAAGCAGATTTTATTCATAAGTTAGCAATTTCGCTGAAAGAAGCAAATGAATCGGATTACTGGATAGAACTATTATATAAAACAGATTACCTCACAGAAAAAGAATACAAAAGTATCAACAATGATAATAGGGAATTAATTAGACTTTTAACCTCAATCATAAAAACCAGTAGAAATAATTGACAATTGATAATTGACAATGAATAATTCAGGAATAAAATTCGCTTTATGCTTAATTTCCTGTAATTTCCTGTAATTGTAAATTGATCTGTATTCTCTTGTAATTAAATAATTGTCCATTGTCAATTGTCCATTGTCAATTATTTAATCACAAATGCTTCATAATTTAACTCAGAATGTATTAAACATCTTCCTATCCATCGTGCTTGTTCTACTAATATCTGACTTAAAGTCAACCGGCGATTTTGTGGAGGATATAAAACAGGAGTTCGGAATCTTCTTTCTAATTCCCCTAAAAACAACTTTTTCGCCATAATTCCCAGCCAGATTCCCTCCCCATTGGGGGATTGTTGAAAATCCTCACTTCCCAAAATATCTGATTGAATTATGGACATTACCGCATGGTCCACCACCACAGGGCGAAATTCCTCCATTAGATCTAATACCAAATTCGGACGATAGGGTTCAGTTGCATGGAAAAAACCCAAATAGGGGTCAAGTCCCGCTTGGACTGTCGCCGCAAATACCCGCGCTAACAAAACACCATAACCCCAACTTAACAGCGCATTAATGGGATCAAGAGGTGGGCGGCGATTCCGGCCGCTGAAATTCCATTGGGAGGGGAAACAATGACGTAAAGCCTGGTAATATGTGCGGGCGCAAATCCCCTCTATTCCCATGAGTTCATCGCGGTTGAATGGTGTAGTGGTATTATTTAAACGGGATGAGTAGGCGCTGATTAAATCAATCGCTTCACTCAATTCGGTAATTTTCCCTTCTGTCGCCCGGTTGCGTCGTTGTAATAATACCCGTTGATTGCGGATTTTTCCTATGATCAATTTTTGCGCTAAAGCCATACCAAAGGTAGTTTCTATAGTGCGATATTGAGCTAACCTGATTGTAGGATTACTAGGAAATTGTCCTTGGAGTCGTCCGCGAAATTGCCCGTCTTGGCGTAGAAAGATAGTTTCAATTCCTTTATCTAGTAGGTGGGAAATTACTGCGTCGGTTAACTGGACTCCAGGTAAAACGACGACTAGGGTAACTTCTGCTATCCGACAATTTTGAGATTTATTTTGTTTAACTATTAATAGTGATTCGTTTTGATAGCGAACGACTGTTCCGGGTTCTGTTAAATATAAAGTTGTCATTTTGGTGATTTTTTAGTCTGCGAAGGCGGACTTCGTTTGTGTAGCCGTGATTTTTAATCGCCTCATAATTCTCCAATGTCATTGGAATACCCCTTTTCTATCGAGGTGACATAATGAACTTGTTCAACCAAAAAAGGCAGATTTGCTGTCATGTCTAAGTCTGTAGCCAAAAAGTTGGTTAAATACCGCAATTACGGTGTGGCGCTTGGTAATGCTGGTGTTACCTGGATTATCCTGATTATTGCCCCTTTGGGATTATTGGCGGTAATTATTTGTACTTTTGCTGTTTTTGTGAGTAGCTTATTAGTAGGTTGGATATGTGATAAAGCTTTATACCAACTTATCGGTGATCATCGCCGGGATGTAATCTCGGCAGAGTGGGACACTGAACAGGTTGAGGTGAGGGCTAGAGAGTATCAAGGTTTACCAATTCAGGAGGAAGAAAGATGAATTTAGCACCATTATCTCTGTCTGTGGGAGAAACTCAGATTTATGAAAATCTCCATTATCAATTTTTGTTAATTGAGTTAACGGCAAAAGACCGTTTAATCTCACCCGATGATTTAATAGATTTGTCTCTACCGCTTCGTATTGATGCTACTGGGGGAATTGTTATTTCTGGTCGTGCGCCAATATGGTTAGTTGGGTATCTTATCCATGAGTTACATCCAACTGCTTGGGTAGCTTGTTATGATCCGCGTTTGGGTGCGGTAGTGGTTGCTACTCATTCCAAATTGGTCCATACTGGGCAAGTAATTCCGATTCATCCTGAAAATGGTCGGACAATACAGGTAAATCAACAACAGATTTCTAATAATGATGGTTCTGTGTCTTCTCCTTCTCAGGAGGATTGGTCTTTATATTTTAAGCGGTTGAAGGAGTTTAACCAACTTTCATCTTCTGTTTCCATTCCCCAACAGGACTATCTTTGTCCTGCGTTGATGATTGTTGGTCCACCCAATAGTGGAAAAAGTGTGCTTTCTCATGCTTTGTTTCGGGGTTTGTTAGCTGAAAATCCTGATATTTACTTACAACGCGCTCATTGGGACGGTGAGGGGAATTACTTGTTGGAGTTGGGCGCAGATGCTACAGAGGAAGAATTAGAGGAATTTAAGGAACGCGATCGCGGTAAACTTACAGATAGGTTTTTTCCCCATCATGCTGAGGCTATTTTACAATTACGGCGACAAAAATCTTTGGTAATTGTTGATGTTGGTGGCATGGTACAACCGGAAAAGTTACCTATTTTAGAGGCTTGTAGCCATTATTTAATTATTAGTTCTCAACCAGAAGTTGTTGCACCTTGGCATGAATTTTGTCACGACAGGGGGAATTTAAGTCCTGTTGCAACTATTATTAGTAGTTTAACAGATGTATCAATTGTTCACAAAACTCAACCCTATTTAGAGATGACTTATGGTACTTTGATACTTGGTAAGACCAGTCCTTTACCGGATGTGTTGTTACAGCAGGTTAAAAGTATCATCAGCAAGTAAAAAGTAATTTAAAGCAGTTAATATCACATTTGGAAATTGGTTATGAATAGTTATCAGTGGGAAATTATCACAGCAATTAGCTGGTGTTTGGCTTGGGGGAATGACAGAAAACCGCAGTTTGATATTACTGTTTTACAGGAAATGCGGGAGGCTTTGAATCATGGGGGAAAAGTTCCAGAAGTGGTTAAAGAAATTGTTCAGCAGGTTGAAGAATTACAAGGAATCAAAGATGATTATTTTCCGCAAACTTTGGCAGAATTAAAAAGCAAATATCCTAGTTTATGGAATCAAACTACTAAGATTGGGTTAGTTTATGGTGGTGTCACTAAGGTTAAAAACTATGTTTTTGAATCATCTAAAATTCAAGAAGTGCGCGGTGCTTCTGGGTTATTAGATAGAATCAATATTATTGATTTACCCGCTTTCTTTAATTTTGAAAATATCCCAAAGGTTTATAACGCTCAATGTATTGATGTCAGGAAATGGTTAAATGATAACTTTCCCCAAGAATATTGTAAATTATCAGAAATTCTCATTCCCGAATTAATAATATATTCCACAGGGGGAAATATTCTCGCTTTTTGTCCTGCTGCTTATGTTCATGATTTAGCAGATGCCATTGAAAAGCGTTATACTCATGAAACGTTAACAGCTAATTCCTGTGCAGTTGGTGATATATTTAGACCATTGGAAATTCGATTTGGGTTATTGAGAGAAAAGATAGAAGATACACCTTGGCTAGATTGGTATCACAAGAATTATCAACAGAAAATAGTTGAAGCTTATTTTGGATTTCCCAAAGATGAAAAACAACGTTTAGACGTTTTCAGTAATCGCAAAAGTTTTAATGAAATCACGACTAAATTAGCAATTTTATTTAATCAACGACGTAGCGGTAATATTATTCCGGGAAGGGAAACAAACCGCTGTTACCCAGTAATGTTTGAAACCCATCCTTACTTAATGCGTGATGGAAGCGATCGCCGTTCTGCTATGATGAAAGTAGAAGAAGGTAATTTAGCACAGGAAACCTATTTTTCTGAAGCCTCAGTTAGAAAATATCTTGTTGGTGATAGGGTTAAAGATGGTTTAGCACCAGAACCACAATGGTATCTTGATACTAATTTAAAATGGCACAGAGGTATATTTGAAAGTTGGGTAAATAGATTTGATATATTTTTAGATCATAACCCAACTTTAAAAAGTACATATTATGAAAATGTTAACTCTGAAGATGTAGAAATTGCGGAAACCCTGACTCATGTATCTAATGCTAGTAATGGCTTTGTAGCCTATATTTATGCAGATGGTAATAACATGGGTGGATATATCCAGAAACAAATAAAAACTCCACAGCAATATAAAGATTTTAGTCAAGATGTAGAACTAGCAACACAATATGCAGTTTATCAAGCATTAGCTGAAAATTTACATCCTCATAAACTAAAAAACCTCAACGATGAAAAATCAAGGTTGAAAAATGGTGATTTAATTCATCCTTTTGAAATAATTACTATTGGTGGCGATGATATTTTTATTATTGTACCTGCTAATAAAGCTTTAGAAATTTCTAAAATGATAGCTGAGAGATTTGAAGGAATTTTACTTAAGGAGGTTAAATTAGTAGAAACTCAATTTGATAAAACAGAAGAAAAGCATATTATTGGTAATTATCAACTCGAATTTGATAAACCATTTAATCCTTATAAAATTCATCGTTATCAACCAAAACAGGCTAAAATTTCCAAATGTGAACTTAGCACTTCAGTAGGAGTATTAATTACTGCTGTAAATACACCTATTTACTACGCTAAAGATTTAACAGATCAATTACTAAAAACCGCCAAAGAACGGGCTAAAAAATTAAAAAATCCTAAAAAAGATGCAGAAAATATAGGATATTATGGCGGAACAATAGACTTTTTAACGTTAAAATCTGTAACCATGATTTCATCAAGTGTTAAAGAATTTCGTCAAGAAGCATTAACTAAAGAAAGTCCCCAAAAATTAAAACTCTACGCTGCACCTTATACCCTACATGAAATAGGCGGATTATTAACATCTATTGCAGCATTGAAAAAAGCCAAATTTCCCAAATCACAACTTTATCAAATTCGGAGTTTATTAGAACAAGGTAAACATACAGCTATACTTAATTATCGTTATTTCCGAGTTAGACTAAACCAGGGACAAAAAGAATTAAAAACCCATTTTGAAGAGGCTTGGTGTTTACCAAAAGAGGATAAAAATGGTGGGAATTTAGCCCCTTGGATGTATGATCCTGAAGATAAAATTTATGAGACAATTTGGCGAGATATCGTTGATATCTACGGCTTTGTAGAAGAATCAGAAAATGCAGAATC
>JANMGZ010000380.1:0-9461 GCA_031374905.1 Dolichospermum sp. OTE_70_metabat_362_sub | reverse complement strand
ACCTGATAGTGCTACTAATAAATAAATACTGGGAAAAGTCATCAATACTTCTGCTAAACGCATGATGATACTATCAATTAACCCACCAAAATAGCCAGAAATACCACCAATTAGTAATGCTAATGGATAGGTAATGATAATCCCAAAAATGCCAATAAACATACTAATTCGACCACCATGTAACAGCCGACTAAATTGGTCGCGTCCTTGTTCATCTGTTCCCAAAATATTAAATTTTGCGTCACCAATAACGCCAAACAAATGCCAATTTAAAGAAATACCAGGAATAATTGTAACGTCCTGCCATTTCGGAGGTAGGGAAATACTCAAGTTGAATAATTGATATTTTGGTCCAGCAACAAATAACCGTAATGGTGAAGGTTTTGTCTGATCTATAATTATTTTTCTTTCCCCAGTCTCTAAGTTAGTATCGCCTTGTGTTGTAGGATATACATGAGGTCCAATAAACTGCCCTGATGGAGACATCCAATGAATCTGAGTCGGTGGCAGTAGTGAACCATTTGCCTGTGAATGATAGGGATTATAAGGAGCGATAAAATCTGCACCAATTACTGCTAAATAGAAACATAAGAGGACAATTGCCCCAGATCGTGCTAAAGGATTTTTGTTGAGTCTGTGCCACCAATTCATATTTTTTGATGTAAAAGTTAATGTTGATTAATTATTGATAAAAGTATATATCAATAAATTAGATAAAAAACTGCAAACCTATTTTATGAAAAACATTCATCATCATCGTTCACAATTCCCCGCTTTAAGTAATAAAATTTATTTTAACTACGGAGGCCAGGGGCCAATGCCTCAAGGGGCTATGGATGCTGTTACCCAATCTCAGGCACATATTCAAAATCTCGGTCCGTTTGGAAGTGATGCTTATGCGTGGATTTCACCGCAAATCCAAGCCAGTCGGAAGGCGATCGCATCTATATTAAATGTACCATCTGACACAATTACTCTTACTGGCAATGTTACGGTAGGTTGTAATATTGCGATGTGGGGGATTGATTGGCAACCCGGTGATCATCTGCTGCTTTCTGACTGTGAACACCCTGGAGTCATTGCTACTGCTCAGGAAATTGCCCGGAGATTTGCGGTAGAAGTTAGCACTTGTCCCTTAATGGCTACCTTAAACAATGGATATCCTATCAGTATTATTGCTGAAAATCTTCGCCCCAAAACTCGCTTAGTAGTTTTAAGTCATGTTTTGTGGAATACTGGTCAAGTTTTACCTATTGACAAAATCGTAAAAGTATGCAAAACCAATAATTCTCTGTTGTTGATAGATGCGGCTCAATCAGTCGGTGTTATTCCTTTGGATTTAACTACTTTGGGTGTAGATTTTTATGCCTTTACTGGTCATAAATGGTTATGTGGTCCTGCAGGTGTAGGTGGTTTATATGTGCGTCCTGAAGTAAGGGAAAGTTTACACCCTACTTTTATTGGTTTAAATGGAGTTATCACTAATAGTGAAGCACAACCTACAAGTTGGCAACCAGATGGACGCAGATATGAAATATCTACTTTATCAACTCCATTATATGTGGGTTTGAAAGAGGCAATTACAATTCATGAACAATGGGGAACGGCACAGGAACGATATGAGCAAATTTGCAATAATAGTGCATATCTGTGGCAGAAATTAAACTCTTTACCTAATGTTAAATGTTTGAAAAACTCACCTCCAGAAAGTGGCTTAGTTTCTTTTCAATTAACTAATATGCCTAGTTTTAAATTAGTGCAATCTTTAGAATCAGCAAATATTTTAACTCGGACAATTGCTAATCCTAATTGCATTCGTGTGAGTGTTCATTACCTAACCTTAGAGTCGGAAATTGACCAATTAATAGCAGCAATATCAAGTAGGTTGAGTTGAGATTTTGGGAAACTCAACATTAACAATTATTGGTTTTATTGGGTTTTCTTGAGTCAATCTAACCTACATAAATTCTTTTTACTTTTCTACGTGTTAAATTATGGAACGACCAATTATATATATAGCAATCACCAATCACGGTTTTGGTCATGCTACCCGCACAGCTTCTATCGCTAATACCATTCAGAAATTATGTCCTGAAGCATTATTAATTCTAGTTACTACTGCACCTCGTTGGTTACTGGAATCTTATATAGAAGGTGATTTTATTTTACGTCCACGGGCGTTTGATTTAGGTGTAATTCAAGCTGATAGTTTGACAATGGATAAACCAGCAACTTTGGAAAAGTTGCGAGAAATCAAAAAAAATTACAAAGCTTTAATTGCTTCAGAAGTTAATTTTATTCGTCAAAATCGTGTTGATCTGATATTAGCAGATATTCCCTTTCTCGCGGCTGGATTTGCTGAAGCGACAAATATTCCCTGTTGGATGATTAGTAATTTTGGTTGGGATTTTATCTATCGAGATTGGGGAGGAGAATTTTTAGAAATTGCTGATTGGATTAGTGATTGGTATGCAAAATGCGATCGCTTATTTCGTCTTCCTTTCCATGAACCTATGTCAGCATTTACAAATATCACTGATGTAGGTTTAACAGGTGGTTCTCCTCATTTTGCTATTGATGAGTTACGCACCACTTGGGGCATAACTACACCTCCAGAAAGAACAATTTTATTAACATTTGGTGGTTTAGGTTTACAAGCAATTCCTTATGCTAATATCAACAAATTTCCTGATTGGCAATTTATTACTTTTGATATCTCAGCCCCAGATTTACCTAACTTAATTAAAGTTACAAATCGTCAATATCGTCCTGTAGATTTTATGCCGATTTGTGGAAGGATCATCTCTAAACCTGGATATGGAACATTCTCAGAAGCCACTCGTCTACAAATACCAGTGGTAACTATACCTCGTGATGATTTTGCGGAAGCAGCCTTTATGTTAGCAGGAATTACTAATTATAATCATCATCAAATTCTCACAGCGTCGGAATTTTTTCAAGGAAATTGGGATTTTCTCTATCAATTACCTCAAGCACCCAAGGAAACCAAAGCTATAGATAAAAATGGTAATGAAACAATAGCCAAAGCTGTGATAAATTATTTGTAAGTATTCAGCTAAAGCAAACAGATCCCCGACTTCTATCATTGATTTTTTACTTTTTGATATGATTAAAGAAGAAGTCGGGGATCTTAATCCAATTGCCAGGTAAAGCCAACAGATCCCTGAGTTCTATCATTGATTTTTTACTTTTTGATATGATTAAAGAAGAAGTCGGGGATCTTAGAACAATATATAAACTAGCCATGACACATTACCAAAAACTATTAAGAGTTTCCACAAATGGGAAATCATTTCACAATATCACCCCTAAAATTGAAGCTATTGTTGCCGAGTCTGGCATAGAAACTGGGCTTTGTAGTTTATTTTTGCGTCACACCTCAGCTAGTTTAGTAATTCAAGAAAATGCTGATCCTGATGTATTAGTTGATTTAGCTAATTTCATGGCAAAAATAGTCCCAGAAGGAAATTATTATGTTCATGATGCTGAAGGACCCGATGATATGCCAGGACATATCCGCACAGTTTTAACCCACACTTCTGAACAAATTCCTATTAATAGTGGTCATTTGGTATTAGGAACATGGCAAGGAATCTATGTTTGGGAACATCGTCAACAGAAAAATGTGCGAGAGTTAGTAGTTCACATTTCGGGATAGGGGACTGGGTAATTTTATTTTTCTGTGACTCTTTCCATCAAGTATTTGCTTTACGTTCTAATTGTAAAGCTGCCTCTACTTTTTGGTATTCTTTTATTAATTGGGGTAGTAAAAAAGCCGCATCTTTTGTATTACAATCACGTCCTAAATCCTCTAATTTTTTGCAAAGAATAGAAAAGTTTTTTGCTCCAAAAATAGCACTGCTAGATTTAAGCGTATGCGCTTCTAATCTCAGATTTTTGGCATTATCTTGAGTAATTGCATCAGTTAAAGCTTGCAATCGTTGGGGTGAATCCTCTAAATAAGAATCAATTAATATCATAAATTCTGTAATTACATTATCACAAATATTATCTTTTAATTCTTTTAAAGCTTCTGCATCTAGAATATTATCTACATTTTTAGTTGCAGATTCAGGCATTTGATAATTAATTAAATCGGGTTTCTGACAATTACTTAAAGCTCTTGTTAATTCATCTAGTCGAATTGGTTTTGTTGTATAGTCATTCATCCCTATGGATAAACATTTTTCTCGATCTCCCTGCATTGCATTAGCAGTCATGGCAATAATCCAAGGACGAGTAGATAATGACCATTCTTCGCAAATTTTTTGAGTCGCAGTTAATCCATCCATTTCTGGCATTTGGATATCCATAAAGACAATATCATAATGTTGTCTTCGCAAAGCAATTAATACTTCTAAACCATTAGCTGCTACATCAGGACGATATCCCAGACGTTGTAAAATATTCACAGCTACTTTCTGATTAACGACATTATCTTCTGCTAAAAGAATTTTTAATGGTAAGTGTTCTGCTAAGTGAGAATTGAATTTTGATGATGACAAAGATAGAGTATTCTGTTGAGGAATAAAATTATCACTAAAAATTTTAATTAAGATATTAGCAAGATAGGATTTTTTAATCGGCTTATTAAGATAAGCTGCAAAGTTAATATTTCCATTTTTGGCATTATCCTCTATCTGACTAGTACCAATTGAAGTTAGCATAATTAAAGGTAACAGATGAGAATTAGGAAATTTACGAATTTCCTGAGCTAGAGTTAAACCATCCATTTCTGGCATTTCCATATCTAAAATAGCCAGATCAAATTTTTGGTGTTGTAAATAAGCCAAGGCTTCTCTTCCTGATGGGGCAACAGTTGGTATAATACCAAAGGATTGAATTTGTAACATTAAAGATTGGCGATTAGTGACATTATCATCAACAATTAATATGCGTTTGTTGGCTAATAATTGTCGCTGATTTTCATCATTTATCAGATCAGATTTACTCACATAATCCGTAAAAATATTAAAGGAAAAAATAGATCCTTCACTCATTTTACTGGCAACGGTAATTTTACCACCCATCATTTCCACTAATTTTTGACTAATCACCAAACCTAAACCTGTACCACCATACTGACGAGTAGTAGAAGCATCAACTTGACTAAATGGCTTAAATAGTTTATCCATTCTATCTTCGGGAATACCTATGCCAGTATCTTTAACAGTAAATATAATTTCATGCAGTTCTGAATTTAACTCATCTTTTAATTTGCTAGTTACGGAAAGTACCACTTCACCAAATTTAGTAAATTTAATCGCATTACTCAATAAATTAACTAAAATTTGCCGCAATCTGGCAACATCACCACTAATTAATTCATAAGTTTCTCCATCCATTATATAAGCAATTTCTAAATTTTTCTCACTAGCTTTAGGTGCAATCAAATCGAAAGATTCTTCAATACAATTTCTCAAATTAAAAGTTTGTTCTTCCATTTCAAACTTACCCGACTCAATTTTAGAGAAGTCTAAAATATCATTAATAAGTGTCAGCATAGCATCACCACTATTCCGCACAATTTCTACAAATTCTCGTTGTTGTGATGTCAATTGGGTATCAAGTAATAATCCTGTCATCCCGATTACTGCATTCATCGGAGTGCGAATTTCATGACTCATAGTTGCTAGAAATTGGCTTTTACTTTGGTTGGCAATTTCCGCTTCTTCTTTAGCAAACTTGAGTTCTTCTTCGGCTATTATCTTATCTGTAATATCTGTAATTATGCCTACTAAACGATATGGTTTACCCTCTTGATCACAAATACATTTACCTTTAGCAGCAATCCAAATATAATTACCATTAGAATGTTTAATCCGATGATTGTTTTGGTAAACATCAGTTTTTCCTTCCAGATGATTATGGATATCGGAGAGTGCTATTTGTAATTCATCTGGATGTACATTATCTGCCCATGTTGAAAAAAGCTGCGGTAGTGGGTTATCTTCATAACCAAGAATTCTCATCCAAGTCGGTGAATAATAAATTTCATGAGTTATAATATTCCAGTCCCAAATACCATCATTTGTTCCAGAAATTGCTAATTCATAACGTTCTTCTCTATCTCTTAATATTGTTTCTACTTCTTGTCTTCTGATAATTTCTGATTCTAGTTCTTGATTAGTAATTGATAATTCTTGAGTCCGTTCTTCTACCCGTTCTTCAAGAGTATTGTTAGCACTTTTTATTTCTTGGAACATTTGATTTAGTGCTAAAATCATTGATTTAAAATTGCGAGTTAGAGTATCTACTTCTGTAATTATACTATTATCAAAAAGAATCTCTTCTTCGGCAATAATCTTCTGGGGTAAATCAGTGGTAACTTGAGTTAGCTTTAATATAGGTTGTACTAATTTTTTACTAAGAAACATAGCAGCTATTAAAGCCATGATGGCAGTAAATAACATAATTCCTAGATTTTTAATGTAAATTGCCCGAATATAATCTATTTGAGGCTTTGTGGGGATTTGAATAACTAGTTTAAGATCAACAATATTATTTAAAGAACTGGTTTGCGCGTAAAAAGAATTTTCCCATTTAACTATAGTTGGGATATGAGGTGAGTCTGGGAGCAAATGAACGACATCATTATTCAGTTTGTGGATTATTTTACCCTCATAAAGAGTGAATTTTTCCAGTATTTTAATATCTTTTAAACTAGTTGCAACAACGCGGTTATTTCTATCTATAATAGTCAGATGAAAATCTTGATTTATTTTAATATTTTCAAATAATTTGCTTAATTCTTTAATATTTATTTCCCCAAAAACAGCACCCACAAATTGATTATTTTTAACAATTGCTAAACCTAAAGCAAGATTTTGATGACTCCCCGGTGTAGATATTATATTAGTAGTAAAAGAAGATTGATACATTTTTAGTTTCTGAAAATCAGGTCTTTGACTAACATTCATATATGATTCTTCTTGATTTGGAGATGTTGCAATCATTTCTCCTAAGTTATCAACCACATAAAATTTATTAAATCGTGGAAATATATTTTGAATAGTTTCTAAAGTTTCTAAAATTTCTTGGGATTTAATAGCTAAGTTTTTAGCTGTTAAGTCTGAATAATTAGCAATTTTGGTTAAGATATTAATATTGCTATCATACCAAGATTCAACATCGCCTTTAAATGCTAATGATAAAAAATTGATGTCTTTAACAATAGCAGCTTCAATACTTTCAGTAGAACGGATAGTATTATTTATATTAATTGCCATTACCGGAAAAAACACAAAAGCAATCAATATATTAAAAAGCGATTGTTGCCAAGAAATTGTATGTTTATTTTTATGTCCTTTTAACCATTTGTCTATAGGAAGATAATTAATAACTAAACTACAAATCATGGCATTAAACAAGCCATTTACCGATTGTTTCAGAATAATCAATAATGTTGCTATTCCATTGATTTTTATGACTCCGCCATAAAATATGGCAACCAAAGGTATACCTAATATCAGCCAATAAATGCCATCTAACAAAAGTAAATTCTGGCTTTTCTTACGGATAAATAATCCTATAAATATTGCTTCACAAGTGAAGATAATTATTGCATAAGGATGCCTCCATGCAAAGTATGTATAACTGCTACTAATGATAGCAGCTATTCCTCCCCAAAAAGTTCCATAAATAGCTACTACAATTAAAACGGCTATACTACCAAATAAAAAATCAACTCCAAAAAAAAGTGTCAACTTAAAGTAATTACCAAGATAGCCAGCAATAATTAACAATACAAGCAATAAAATTTGTTTTGGTTTGAGAGCTATTCCTGGTAATTTTAATAAATTAGTAAAAAACCGCATATTATTTGAGTCCTATGGAATAAAAAGTTTTATTTAAAACTTGTATTGACTTAATCAATTGAACTAAATTCATAAGAAATATTAGGGTAAACTTATTCAATTCCAACCAAGCCAAAACGATAACCTTTCCCATAAACAGTGTGAATCATTGGCGGTTCTCCCACTACTTCCACCTTCCGACGCAACAGACGAATTAAAGCCGCGATAACATTGCTATTAGGTTGTTCTTCATTTTGCCATAAATGGTGCAAAATTTGACCATGTGTTAGTAATTGTCCGGCATTTTCCATGAAGTATTGTAACAACTGACTTTCTTTTTGAGAGAGTTCAATCATTCTTCCATGACGATAAGCTATTTGATTTTCCATATCAAGTTCTAAATCTGCGACAACTAACTTTCCTGTTGTATTACCATAGGATTCTGTACCAGCACGACGCAACAAAGCCCGGACTCTTGCCAGTAATTCCCGCAATTCAAAAGGTTTTACCAAATAATCATCAGCACCCGCATCTAAACCTTGTACTCGGTCATCCAGAGTATCTTTGGCAGTCAAAAATAGTACAGGAGTTGTTTTACCTTGACGACGTAATTCCTGACATATCTCTAACCCCGTTTTTCCCGGTAACATCCAATCTAAAATTAGTAAATCATAACTGTCTATTTGTGCCAAATTACTGCCACTTATGCCATCACAAGTAGCATCAACACTATAACCTTCACGGGTTAACAGACGACTCAAAGGGTCAGTTAGTTCGACTTCATCATCAACTAATAAAATTTTCATTCTGTTGGTAATGGCAATATAGATATATTCTCAATATAGTGAACTGCAAACACATTAAGAATACCAAAAGAAAGAATGTTAACTGTTGCAATACCAAAAGGGGGACTACTTGAACCTAGTCTCCGCATATTACAATCTGTAGGATTAGATTTTACTGCTTTCTTAGAATCAGGAAACCGCCAATTACAAATTCCTGATGCTAGTGGACAAGCAAAAGCCTTATTAGTCCGAGCGCAAGATGTTCCTGTTTATGTAGAATATGGTCAAGCACAATTGGGAATTGTCGGCTACGATGTCCTCAGAGAAAAACAGCCTCAAGTTGCCCAATTAGTGGATTTAAAATTTGGATATTGTCGAATGTCTGTAGCTGTAAAAGCCAACAGTTCTTACAAATCTCCTTTAGATTTACCGGCTCATGGTCGAGTTGCTTCTAAATATGTAAATTGTGCGCGAGAATATTTCCAAGGTTTGGATTTACCGATAGAAATTGTCCCTTTATATGGTTCTGTAGAATTGGGTCCAATTACGGGAATGTCGGAAGCAATTGTGGATATAGTTTCAACAGGAAAGACTTTAAAAGAAAATGGTTTAATTGAGATTGCAACTTTGTATGAAAGTACAGCCCGGTTAATTGTTCACCCTTTAAGTTATCGTCTAAATACAGGGAATTTACATCAATTAATTGCACAAATGCGGTCAGAAATGCTCACCGCAGTTTAGAACAATTCTCTCCCAGCGATTAGAAATCGCGGCTATACCAGCGAAACCCACACTTCGGCAAGCTCAGTGACCGCCTGCGTGGGTTTAAAATACTTAATTTTTATTAGTCCACGCAGGT
>JANMGZ010000364.1:0-2010 GCA_031374905.1 Dolichospermum sp. OTE_70_metabat_362_sub | reverse complement strand
GGTCTAATCCTGTTAACTATTAAGTTAATCTTTTTTACACCTTGGGCTTCGAGTAATCCTACTACTCTGTCAGCATCGCGGACGGCAGAAATTTCAGGGGTGGTAACAATCAGTGCTTCTTTAGCTGGTGCAGTAGCATTTTTAAATCCCATTTCAATCCCTGCGGGGCAGTCAATCATTACATACTGGTATTTTTGTGCTAGGGCATTTACCAGTAATTTCATTTGATCAGGTGTGACTGATTCTTTATTCCGATGTTGGGTAGCTGGCAGGAGTACCAAATTAGGTTGTCGCTTATCTTTAACTAGAGCCTGTTCTAGCCGACACTCCCTAGCTAAGACCTCCACCGCTGTATAAACAATCCGATTTTCTAATCCTAGGAGTAAATCTAAATTTCTCAACCCAAAATCTGCATCAATTAAGGCGACTTGCTTACCTATTTTGGCTAAGGCCATGCCCAAATTAGCTGAAACTGTGGTTTTACCGACTCCCCCTTTACCGGAGGTAATGACAATAATGCGAGTCATGATCATGCTTTATGATACTTCAGGGAACAACAATAAAATATTTTTATTGCTATTGATTGATTCTAATTCAGTCACCTAACAAAATTAATTACCTATATATTCTTAACTAAGCAAGAATTTTAGATCAAATTTTGTGTAACTAATTGCGTCCGACTACTTAATTGACTACGAGAAAAATCAGCGGCTTTAACAATACGAATTCCTTCAGCGGTAATATGTGCAACTTCAGGGAAGAAGTTGGTTGGGGATTTTTCTGGCGCTCTAGCGACAGCATCAGCAATTCGCAATTGGGTTGGTTCCATTTGCAAGGACATGATCAGAGATTCCCGATTTCCACCAGCACCAGCATGAGCAACTCCCCGCAATCGCCCCCAAACTAGAATGTCGCCATCAGCAATGACGATACCACTAGGATTGATATCTCCTAAAATGATTACCGTACCAGGATGACGAATTTCTACACCTGATCTAACTGTCATTTGCAGATAGAGAGCGTCTGCTAGGGCGCTGGGAGTCGGTTGAATATCAGCCGTGAGGGATGTTTGGAGTTGAATTTGTTCTACGGAATAACCCAAGGTACAAGCAGCGAGCGCTGTTTGTCTACGACTGGTAGCTACAGATTTTAGTTGAATTTGGTATGTATTTAAAGTTTCTGCCAAATCTTGTAGTTGTCTGTTATCTAACAACCGATCTTTAGCTAACAAATGCAGGGCTGTATTTGGCTTGCGTAAGCGATCGCCTGCATTGAGACGCTGTTTCATTTGTTGCCAAATTTCCGACCAATTAAATTCTGATGATGGGACTTGAGACTCAGTGGGCAAAATTAATAATAGTCGCTCTCCTTCAGTTTTTAACTGAACTTGGATATTGTGATCTACCTTTTGTTCTCGCAATTCTAAATCAGCATTCAGTAAATCAGATACAATAGAACTAGATTCCCTCTCATGAGAAAGATTAGATTCTGATAGCCTGTCATCTTCAACAGCAGTATTACCTTTTAAAAAGGCAATTACAGAATTTAACTCTGAATTAGGAATAATAGAATTGGATTCTCCTTTATTTTGAACAAAATCTGTATTTATTTTGCCAGAGTTAGAATTATTTACCTCTTGATCAACTTGATGAAAAATTGATTCTGAGTTAGGAATTTCAGAGTTTATTTCATCAGGTTTAGTAAAATCATCATCTCCGTTAGTTTGGACAAAATGAGAACTATTTACTTTTTGATCAACCTGATGAAAAATTGATTCTGAGTTAGGAATTTCAGAGTTTATTTCATCAGGTTTGGCAGAATCAGAATTCATGCAATACTAGCCAAAATACACCAACATTTTAAATTGATAATTGTCAATTATTCACATATTAATCTTTGATAAACTATCCCCAAAGCATCAGCATTACCGACATTACCGGGAAACAATACCACTGGCAAATCTGGAAACAAGGGATGATCAGGTGGTGTGATTACCATTGAACAACCTGC
>JANMGZ010000641.1:0-5455 GCA_031374905.1 Dolichospermum sp. OTE_70_metabat_362_sub | reverse complement strand
ACCTAGATATTTACGCAGGATGGCAAACTCTAGCAGCAGAAACCGTCAATGGAGTTAATCAAGTTATTTGGAAAAATGTGGCTGGGAACTATCTACATATTTGGCGTTTAGATAGTAACTGGAATTGGGTTTCTGGTGAAGGAAATTGGGGATTAAATTCGGCAGAAGCTTTAACTCAAGAAACTAACTTTGGTATAGATGCAAATAGTGATGGCATAATTGGGATAATTGGCAATCCTTACAGCTTAATTGAATCAGGAGGAAATACTAAATTAGTCAAAGATACAGCTAATAAATTCTTTGCCCAAGTCGGAACAAATACCCCAACCGCTATTAAAAATAGTGGACAACAAATCTACCAAGATATTTACGGTTCAAACTGGCAAACCATAGCCACAGAAACCGTCAATGGAGTTAACCAAGTTCTGTGGAAAAATGTGTCTGGAAACTATCTGCACCTCTGGCGTTTAGATAGTAACTGGAATTTTGTTTCTTCTGAGGGAAATTGGGGAGTAAATTCTACTAATGCTTTCACTCAAGAAACTAACTTTGGTATAGATGCAAATAGTGATGGCATAATTGGCAATCCTTACAACTTAATTGAATCAGCAGGAAATACTAAATTAGTCAAAGATACAGCTAATAAATTCTTTACCCAAGTTGGAACAAATACCCCAACCGCTATTAAAAATAGTGGACAACAAATCTACCAAGATATCTACGGTCCAAACTGGCAAACTCTAGCAGCAGAAACCGTCAATGGGGATAATCAAGTTCTGTGGAAAAATGTGTCTGGAAACTATCTGAATATTTGGCATTTAGATAGTAACTGGAATTTTGTTTCTTCTGAAGGAAATTGGGGATTAAATTCTGCTGAAGCTTTAACTCAAGAAACTAACTTTGGTATAGATGCAAATAGTGATGGGATAATTGGTAATCCTTCCCGTTTGACTCTGACAGGCACTAGTGGTAACGATATCCTCATCGGTGGTGCAAATAGTGATACCTTCAATGGTGGTTTAGGTAACGATATCCTGTATTTAGGTTTAAACGATAATGCTGTGGATAATGTTAACTATACTTCTGGTGATGGTGCAGACACAGTTTATCAATTTGTGCGTGGTGTCGGTGGTGATAAACTGAATTTCTCAGGTATTACTAACCTTGATGTGATGACATTAGGTGCAAATACAGAAGTCCGAATTGGTGATGGTATTGCTGCTAATACTGGTTTTGCAAATGGTCAGTTATTAGTAACATTATCGGGTACATCTGGTTTTACTGGCACTGATGTAAATGTTAATTTGTTTGGTAGTAATTTCTTGTTCAATTAAAGTCGCGCAACTCAACAAATTTTAACCCTCTTCTATCACTTTCCGAGTATTTTTGACAACTGAATTTTATATTGCTAATAAGGGGTGACAATACCCCTTTTTTTTATTTATACTTCATCCATCTGGAAACCTAAAGTTTTTGTAAGCTTGAAATGTTTTCCCATAGTCTTAAAACCCCTCCCCTTAGCAAAGCTACCGTGTACACACAAATCATCAGATCCCCCTAAATCCCCCCTTAGGGAGGGGAGATTTTGCTTTAGCAAAGCCGGGGTGGGGTAATTCGATAAACTACAGGTTTCATCTTGAACATAATTTAATATTAATTAGAGATCATATTATTTCTTCTATATCTAATTTTAACTGAGAAAAAACCCGATAATCATCTAAGTTAGATTGAAAATGAAAAGTTTGTGTATTACTTTTCATGTTAATTAGACTATATTCAATATTTTCTCCATAAATAGTAAACATAATATTAAATATCTCCAAAAAATTAATCAACCATGCACATTGATTGGCTGAATATTTTTCATAATAACTAATTATTTTAGAGATACAAATCTCTAAATGTATTTTTGAATTAGGAGAAATTAAAACAATCTTAATTAAGAGAATAGCCAAGATCAGGGAATGACCTTGAGATAGTAATAATTGAAATAATAATGTAGGTTCTTTTCCATTCTCTGTAGTCAAAGTATCAATTATTCGGTTACATATTCTCAAAATTAACCCTTTATCAATTATTTCTTCATCATGTTCGACCTTCCAATCTGAAAGTTTTTTTTGCAAATGCTGTTCAACAGATTTAACAACTACTGGAATATCTGGAGAAAAAAACAAGAGATATTTTTGGAGATTTTTTTTATATTCTCCCAATGTTTGCTTCTGTGTTTGTTGAATGAATATATTAGCAAGCTTTTCATAACTTAATGAACCTTTTTTGCTAATAATAATTTTAATTAGCCTCAAAATCTCATTTCCTAAAATACTAGGATTTTTATATTTATTGATGATATAACTATCAGAAGAATGAGAGTGAGCAACATACATGGCTAGATCAAATTTAAACTTCTGTCTCATTTTTTGAGCCACTCTTTTGGCAATTTCTCTTTGTTCTTGAGAATTATTATTGTCATAAGATTGAGCAAATAATAGATAGGAGCTATATCTACTAACCCAATTATCTTTTTTTTGGGATCTACTCGCAAATAATTTTAACTCATCAAAGTCTCGGCTATTAATAAAATTATCTAACCACCGACTATAAAAATGGATAAATGGTGATATAAATGCTTTACTTTCTATGCGATAATTATCAAAGATAGTCAGTAAATTCTGAATATATTTATGTTGATTTGATATTTCCCAGTTGTTGGCTAAAATATAGCAACATCGTTTGATTGTATGATGAAATTCTGCTTCTTGTTGGTTAGTAAATATTGTGTAAATTCTATGTGAATTATTATCTCTTTCAATTCTCAAACTCTCTATAAATAAATTCTGAAATTCTAGTAAAGTTTTTTCTGGGGTTTGTTTTTGAATAGTTGTCAGTAAAAATCTATAAATCTTGTCTTGTTCACATTGAAGATTTATTTCTTCAGATTTGGATTTAACCGTGTATTCATTTTTTTGATTTGAGGGTAAGTAATTATCAGTCATGCTAGTTCTCAAAACTAACTGTCTATAGGCACTCATTCTAGCATAAAGCAATTTTAGAATAAAGATTCTATTTGTGGCTAATGGGTTATTTCTAATTCTAGATATGCCAAAAACTAGTAATTCCTTAGTAATATCATATTTTGTACTTTACGAATAAACACGTAAAATCCAGAAAAAACGCACGACAAAACTACCTTATTTTTATATCTAAATCAAGGATGTTGGAACTATAATGTGTCATTTCATTACACTAAATTTAATTAATATGAAACGTAACTAATTATACAATATTGAATAAATCCGAAATATGCGAATTTTAATATTACTTAATACATTTAAAATACTGTAGTGAGCAAAATTAGTCTTTAGTCAAGTGTAGTTTCCAAATCTCAAATTTATAAAACTAAAAACTGTGCTAGAGACTGAGTTAGGAAAAACCAGACCAGTATCTTAGCACATTTTCAATTAACTTTTAAATGGGAGGGGGGGGACTTGAACCCCCACGACCTTTTAAAGTCAACGGATTTTAAGTCCGTAGCGTCTACCATTCCGCCACACTCCCGAAAGGTTATTTACTGTTTTTGAGGCAGTATTCACTGGCTTGTCTATTATACCACTAATTGCTTTTTTTTGGCAAGTAGATTTTAAAATTTTCTTTGCTAACGCTAATATTTAACATTTAGCACTGAAACAAAATTTTAAGTTAGCCGTTTAACTCACGCTTAATGGCTGAAAACAATTATATCATAAGTTTCGATTTTTGGGCAATTTATTTTTGGGAAGATGGAAAATAACACAGTTACCGATTTCCTCAAACCAGCCATTGGGCATATCATAAGAAGTGAATGCACCAAATATAGTTCAAATTGCGGGAAGGAATATGGTTGTAGCACTACTGTATCTGAGTTTGGCTGGCGCTTATTTGCTGGTAATACCCATTGCTGTCTTTTTCTACTTGAGCTTAAGATGGTATACCTGTGGTTCTGTGGAACGAGTGTTTATGTACTTTTTGGTATTCTTCTTCTTTCCGGGGTTACTAGTTCTCTCCCCGTTTGTGAATTTGAACCCCCGTCCGCGAAAAATTGCTTAAATTAAGATTTGGTAGGTCATAATTCTCATGCGACGTATTGACGCGATTGGTATTGGCTTCGGCGTTTTTGTTGCCGGTGGCTTGGCTTATGTGGGTTTGCAGTTGGTGGGTTTAGATAGTCAAAATGCTGGTATCTGGAGTCAAGTTTTCTTGATTGCTGGTTTAATTGGCTGGTTATGTACCTATCTTTTCCGCGCGATAGGGAATAAAATGACCTACCATCAACAACGAGAAGCTTATGAAACGGCTTTTTTGCAAAAGCGGCTTGATGAACTTTCTCCCGAAGAGTTAGCTAAACTGCAAGCGAAGATTGAACAGGAAAAAGAATCTCAGGTTTAGGGTTATTATTGTTCAGTGGTTTGTTGACAAATGACCACTGACCACTAACTACTGACTAGGTGAAATGACTGCTATTTCTCGTTGCTTTGAAACTTTGAGACGGAATCAGGAATGCGCTTTGATTCCTTTTATTACGGCTGGTGATCCAGATTTAGAAACTACGGCTAAGGCTTTGCAAGTTCTCGATAATTCGGGGGCTGATATTATTGAGTTGGGTGTCCCCTATTCTGATCCTTTGGCTGATGGTCCGGTGATTCAGGCTGCGGCTACTCGCGCGTTGCAAAGAGGGACGACTTTAGAGCAGGTGTTAGAAATGCTTAAAGGGATTAGTCCGAGTTTGCGATCGCCTATTATTTTATTTACCTATTACAATCCGATTCTACATCGAGGCGTTGATAAGTTCCTTCAGCAAATTCAGGATGCTGGGGTATCCGGTTTAGTTGTGCCTGATTTGCCCTTGGAAGAGTCAGCAGGGCTAATCAAACCAGCGGCGGCGATGGGTATAGATTTAACCTTATTGGTAGCTCCTACGAGTTCTCCGGAAAGAATAGAAGCGATCGCTCGTGCATCCCAGGGATTTATTTATTTAGTCAGTGTTACTGGTGTCACGGGAATGCGAACCCAAATGCAAATGCGAGTTGGTGATTTACTCCAACAAATTCGCAATGTTACAGATAAACCCATCGGTGTCGGGTTTGGGATTTCTGAGCCTGAACAAGCGCGACAAGTGAAAGCATGGGGCGCAGATGCTGCAATTGTGGGTAGCGCCATTGTGAAGCGATTGGCAGAAGGTACGCCAGAGCAAGGATTAGAAGCGATCGCTCAATTTTGCCAAAGTCTCAAGACAGCCATCAAAAATCCCTCTTAACCAAAAAGAGAAATTGCCAAACAGTGTATTTTTTTGTTATTTTTTAGTGGACAATTTAACTGTAATCGTCTTAAATAATAACAGCATATCTTAGGATAGATAAAAAACTAACTGATACACTGGTTTATCTTGACTCTTAATATAATATCGAAGTAGGCAAAAAAT
>JANMGZ010000313.1:0-1747 GCA_031374905.1 Dolichospermum sp. OTE_70_metabat_362_sub | reverse complement strand
GTTCGTACTGCCAATTGCCAACTTCGTCTATAGCAGTTACCACATAGTCTAGTTTCAAAAAGAACCGCTGGACACCACCAATTTTCTGAGACATATTCTCAGCAATTTCTGCTAAATCTTCTTGATTCAGGAAATTTAATTCATGATTATTTTGTTTAGTAGTAATAGGACGAGAAGGTAAATATTGAACTCGATGATATTTTTGTTCTCGATTTTCTAACCAACCTAATTCTTCTAAGATTTGTAAATCTGCTTGTAAAGAACGACGAGTTACCCCAAATAATCGTTTTTGCAGAATTTCATCTAAGTTAGAGATATTAACATGAGATAATAGCGATCGCTTCCATGTTTCCTGATTCAATCCAGTTTTGGCATCAAACAACCAGTCAGCAGTAGTTTTTGCACAATGACAGTTAGGGTCATGGAAATCGGGGATTGTTTCTCCTTTGGGGTGTGTCGAACCAAAGAAAGCGGTTTTCCAATCTGCCAAGGTAAAACCATCCTCTAAGAATACATGATCTTGATCTTCTCCATATAAAGAACGTAACCACACCCACAACCGAATGGCACGGAGGAGATTTTGCTTGAGAGAACCGCGTGCTAACCATTGCAACAGTTCTACTTGGGGAACATCAGAAAAAATTTGCTCAGACACTTTACTAGGATTTGGGGATAATTCCAGCATAGACTAATCTGGAATAGGCTGCTTCCAATGCCATGTATGATGTAATAGTCAGTGAATCAGTAAAGGTAATGACTACTTACAACATCGAGTTAAAAAACGATATTTTGCGGTTGAGTTTTGGTGAACCTGCCCAAAATGACCAAATTGTGAAAGATGCTGCCACTAAGTTAGAGCAAATGGCACAGTCGGGGGAAGTTACAGGAGGACAACTGTTGAGGATTAATGGACCCGTTTCTATCCCTGTGGCTTTTGTGTTGGCACATAAATTAGCCCATATTTACGGAGCAATTGGTTTTTTTGATCCGAAACTGGGTAAATACGTGATTTGCATCACACACAATCCGGCATATAAGCTGGGAGACTTGATTGATTGAAGTTTTAGTTGAGGGAATTACTTGAGTCTTGTCTTAATTATTTTCTAATCCAGTGCTATTTAATGAGTAACTACCATATCAGTTTAGACGGTGATGTTTTAAAGGTAGGATTTAGCAGTACCCTGACCACAGGTGATAAAATTGTCCGTGATGTAGCTACCAGATTGAATCAAATGATTGTTTCTGGGGAATTACCGGGGGGTTCGCTGATTAAAATCAACGGTCGGACATCGGTACTGGTGAGTCAGGTATTAGCTGATAAATTATCTAAATTGTATGATGCGATCGCTCTGTTTGACCCCAAGATTGGCGATAAGGGGCTGGATAGGTACGTAGTCACCATTAGTAAACATCCTGATTATCAAGTCGGGGATATTTTGGATGTGGTGCGGGTACAGCAGCAGTCAAGTATCAAATTGGTAATTTGTGGGTTTGCAAACACAGGAAAGACTTGCTTCCGGGAAGGTCTAAAACAAGCGTTGTTACAGATTCCCAATGCACCAGAATCCTATTTTATCTCTGGTTGTCCTGATGGGGATGGTTCTTGGTTTGGGGAAACCGCACGACGGGACGCAGATTTAGCCAATAGCCTAAAAACGGAGTACAAGGCGGGTTTTACCCCGGAATTTGGACAACTGAAGGCACAGGAAGTCAAGGGTATCAATACACCAATATTTGTGTTTGATGT
>JANMGZ010000304.1:0-2398 GCA_031374905.1 Dolichospermum sp. OTE_70_metabat_362_sub | reverse complement strand
AACAAGATCCCCGACTTCTCCAAGAAGTCGGGGATCTGATAAAAAACTCACACATTTTTAAGATTATCTGGTGTAATGTAAATAGATATATGGATAATACAATTATTTCTAGAAAAGATTAATTTATGAAAAGCGACACACCAGAAGAATTAAATGCAGATCCAGCAGATCAAGAAATTTCCCGGTTAATTGATGAGGTCATATCATCATCTCAAAGCGATGAAAAATACCGTCAGAAAATGCAGCGCCGGAAAGAAGTCCAAGATCAACGCATAGCTAAAGCCATACCAGAAAAAGGCTTAATTATCGTTAATACTGGTCATGGAAAGGGTAAAACTACTGCGGCGTTGGGAATGGTTTTGCGATCGCTTGGACATGGACATAAAGTAGCCATAGTTCAATTCATTAAAGGCGCGTGGGAACCAGCAGAAAAACGCGCTTTTAGCCATTGGGAAAACCAACTAGAATTTCACGCTATGGGTGAAGGCTTTACATGGGAAACCCAAGATCGAGATCGTGATTTAGATAAAGCTGCTGCTGCGTGGGAAAAATCCCTAGAATTTATCAATAACCCAGATTTTAAATTAGTTCTCTTAGATGAAATTAATATTGCTCTCAAACTGGGTTATTTACAAGTTGAACAAGTATTAGCAGGTTTAGCTCAAAAACCATCAGACAAGCACGTAATTTTCACCGGAAGAGGCGCACCACCAGCATTAATTGAAAAGGCAGATTTAGTCACTGAAATGACCTTAGTTAAGCATCCTTTTAAAGATCAAGGTGTGAAAGCTCAAGCGGGAATTGAGTATTAAAAAAGGAGTATGGCTTATCTAACATTATTAGCTTCCTGTTTGCACATTTGCAATATTTCTCTATCATTAGCACTCAAAGAATTTAGTTGATGATAGTCTTGCAAAGTTACCGAGTGAGCATAACTTGTTGATTCAATATCACTGAATTTAGGTATTGTACTTGTTGTAGAAACTTCCATTGCCCCGATTTCACCAGGGGAACTTTTCACCGTCATGGCTAATTCTCCTGACTTAGCCAAAGTACCTTGAAAACAACTAAATTCAGATTGAGGAACATACAAAGCCCCAATAATTTTACTTTGTTGTTTTTGAAAGAGAATGTAACCTTGTCCTAATTGATTTGGTGTGGATGATTGTCCATAAAGATAAGTCCCATCTTGTTCTGGAAATTCAACTTTTTCTTTTCTCCCTAATTCTCTTGTACTTGTAGATAATGTGGTGATATTTTCCGTTAATTTATCAGCAGATAGCTGATAATAATTATTAACTGGTGATTGTTGAATGCTTTTTTCTTTGATCTCTTGGAGTTGTGATAAAAGAGCAGGACCAGAGTTAATCTGACTTTGATGGGTAGGGACTACATAATCAGCAGCGAAGGCTGTTGATGAGAGGAGTTTATAATGTTGTTGACTAGAATAATTAATACCTAAAACACCAACAGAAATAATCAAGCCAACGACGGGAAATTGAAATTTATTGGCAGTCATTAATTTGGAAATATGATTGAGCACGGGATTTTTCCTGTAATAAAGTTAACTATTTTTGTTTCCTGGATTTCTGCAATAATAACTAAATACTAATTACCGAAGATTCCCTCAAAGGTTTTATCTATATATTTAATTTCAAATTAGGCAAAAACTCACTATTTATGTAATTTTCGGGAATAATCTTAGATTATGATTAGTTAATAAATTTATACGTCACTTCATAAAATCATTCATTTGGGGGATGTAAAATAAACTGAGATCACTTGATAATTTGTGGACACAATAAATAAAAGAAGTTGGGGATCTTATTGCCCTAATTTTGGTGTTAACTTACAAATAAATACAACTGCTAATCCACAGATTTCGCAAAAAAAATTCAAAAAAATTCAAAAACCCTGCCTGTTTTCTCCAAAAAAAAATCGCCCCCTGTTTTGAACTCAGGAGGCGCATCACCAAGAGGGATGTTTTAAAATACGCTGTTGCGCGTTCATTTTTCTAGCTGGCAACGTATTCTTTAACATTAGCTCGACGGCGACGTAAATGTGCAAGAGCTTGATGCTCCAATTGACGGACTCGTTCCCGGCTGAGGTTCAACCGTTCACCG
The DNA here is from genome assembly GCA_031374905.1 of Dolichospermum sp. OTE_70_metabat_362_sub. Lineage (GTDB taxonomy): Bacteria > Cyanobacteriota > Cyanobacteriia > Cyanobacteriales > Nostocaceae > Dolichospermum. The sequence goes on along the minus strand of JANMGZ010000304.1, from coordinate 275 downwards.
ACTTTCGCCAAGGACATTTCATTTCCATCTTCTAAACCAAAGCGTAAGGCTACAACTTGGCGCTGTTGGGGTGTAAGTTCTGCAAGCAGGTTATTCAAGTCGTGACGCAAAAATTCCTGCGTGGTGTAATACTCTGGTGATGGACCATCATCCTCTAACATTTCTTGCAACTCAGTATCTTGGTTCTCACCGACGCGCACATCTAAAGAGACTGGTTGACGCGCCATATTCAGATATTCACGAATCTGAGCCGGTTCTAATTCCAGTTCTGTGGC
>JANMGZ010000275.1:0-2456 GCA_031374905.1 Dolichospermum sp. OTE_70_metabat_362_sub | reverse complement strand
ATTTTCCAAACAGCAGGATTAAACGCTCCTGCCTGTGGTAACATTGGTTATGCTGCTTGTGAAGTTGCTTTATCTATGAAAAAACCAGATTGGATAATTGGAGAAATTAGCAGTTATCAAATTGAATCTTCTGTGACTTTAGCACCTCGCATTGGGATTTGGACAACCTTCACACCAGATCATTTAGCCCGACACAAAACATTAGAAAATTACTATAATATCAAAGCCAAATTATTACATAATTCCGAATTACAAATATTTAACGGTGATGATGTTTATTTGAGCAAGTTAGGATTAAATCATTGGCCAAATGCCTATTGGACAAGCGTTAAAGGTGAAAAATTCCTAATAGGTGAAAAAGGCTTTTATATTGAAAACGGCTGGGTAATCGAAAAAATCACCGCCACACCCCAACCCATTGTAGAGGTATCTGCATTGCGAATGGTAGGGGAACATAACCAGCAAAATCTCCTCATGTCTGTAGCCGCCGCTAGATTAGCAGATATAAATATTACTGCTATTTCCCAGGCTGTGCGTGAATTCCTTGGCGTTCCCCACCGCTTAGAACATATCTGCAATTGGCAAGGCATAGATTTTATTAACGATAGCAAAGCCACCAATTACGACGCAGCCGAAGTGGGTTTAGCATCTGTGCAAAGTCCCGCCATTTTAATCGCGGGTGGAGAAGCCAAAGCTGGAGATGATACCGCCTGGTTAGCCCAAATTCAAGCTAAAGCCGCCGCCGTCTTACTCATAGGTAACGCAGCGCCAGCATTTGCGAAACGGCTGCAAGAGGTAGGATATAGCAATTATCACATAGTCGAAACAATGGAAAATGCTGTATCCATGTCTGCGGAATTAGCCAAAAAATATCAAGCTTCAGTAGTATTACTGTCTCCAGCTTGCGCTAGTTTTGACCAATATCCTAACTTTGAAATGCGGGGTGAAGACTTTCGCCAATTGTGTCACAAGTATCTAGTACCGTAGCTACTTTGCTATGTCTTCAACGTTTTTGAGTTGCAATCGCCAGCTTTGTACCAGGAACTTTTCGCACCTTATCCATTACAGCTACCGCCACCCCCATATTTGCTTTTTCATCAGCATTAATCACTACTAATACATTTTGATTACTGCCAACTAGAATACGTATTTTTTCTGTCAAAGCATCAAAAGTGGTTGGTTTGCGATTTACGCTGACTTGTCCTTGTGAGTCTATCGTAACTGTAATTTTTTCTGAGGTTTGTGATGGCTGTCCACTGTTTGCTTTAGGTAAATTTACTGGCAGCCCTTCAGAATTAGTTAAAAACAAACTTGAGATCACAAAAAAGGTCAAAAGAGTGAAAACTACATCGAGTAATGGCACAATGTTAATCTGTGCCGGAATATTAGGTTCTTTCGGTAAGTTCATAAGCTTTTTCTGTTGGTTGAAAACGACGAAGGTAGATTAGTTCTAAATGTCCGCCATACTCCTCAATCCGTTCTATTTCACGCTGGTATAATCCTCGAAAAATACTAGCAAATGTGAGTGTCATAATACCTACTAACAATCCGAATGAGGTAGCTATTAAATCTTCACTAATACCTGCTGTCAAGCCAGCTTTATCGGTAGCAGCAAGATTACCAATATTTAAAGATGCAAAAGTTTTCATCAACCCAAATATTGTTCCCTGAAGACCAAGTAAAGGTGCAAGTCCAACAATTGTGTCAAAAATATGATTAAAACGCTTAAGTAATGATATCTCAACTTTAGCTTCAGTTTCCAAAGCCAAACGAAACTCTTCTGGAGTCGGCTTCTCAAGTTCTAAAGTAAAAATAAAAATGCGGGCTATGGGTAAATCAATGTTTTTGCGTAGTTTTTCTATAGCACCGATTACATTATTCAAACTGTACAAATTCAAAATATCTCGTGCTACACGCTGTTGACGTTTATAAATTTTCAACCAAAAGATTGCACGCTCAACAGCTAAAGCTAATGCTAAAATTGAGCAAAAGAGCAGAGGCCACATGACAGCACCACCTGCTTCAAACAATTCACGTATTCCACCTGGTTCCATCTAGCTAGTCCTTTTAAATTCATCAAATAACAAAAAAGCAATTATCAATAAAATACCACACAGTTGAGATATTTTATCAATAATTTTTTCAAAATATACATACTCTAATTCAAGGGCAGAGTCAATTTTCAGAAGAAAATTATTTTTTGATACTTACTTAGCGTCATCTCTTGCAATTCGGACAATATATTAAATGTTTAATAAGCGTGCCACAGTCTCTAGTAAACTCACCTAATAATTTTGGTGCTTCAGTACCGTAGGTTGAGTTAAGCAAAGCGCAACCCAACATCAATCAAATTGATGTATTTTCAGGTTTCCAACATTCTAATTTTAGAGTTCTTACTTTACTCATTTGTTTAAAATCATTATCTTCAGATACAATAATTAAATCGTGTTGTATTG
>JANMGZ010000192.1:0-4282 GCA_031374905.1 Dolichospermum sp. OTE_70_metabat_362_sub | reverse complement strand
AACAAGCCAGAGGTGATTTGAATGCCGCGGAAACCGCCGCCCATATCACCGTTTAAAATGTCTTGCCCAACAATAGACCAAACTGTTTGGGCACTAGGCTTAATGCCTAATGGATCAGCCAGCCAAGATTCGTAGTTAGAGAACTTAGCACCGTGGAACAACATCCCGCTCAACCAGATTGCTACTATGGACAAATGTCCGAAGTGAGCGGCGAATATCTTGCGGGAGATGTCTTCTAAATCACTTGTATGTGTATCAAAATCATGGGCGAGGGCATGGAGGTTCCAAATCCAGGTTGTGGTTTTTGGGCCTCTCGATAAGGATCTGTCGAAATGTCCTGGCTTTGCCCATTTTTCAAATGAGGTAGGAACCGGGTCATTGTCAACGATCACTCTTGCTTTTTTTTCCTCTCGCTCCGGAGGACTAATCGTCATTCGACCTCCTCTCTATAAGGAATTGGGAATCATGAATACCACCTAGAATAACACAGTCGCCTTTTTCAGATTTCTCTGCACTAGCGATGAGATTGCCGTGTGGAAAAGAAAAGTTGTTTCTGTTGAATTATAGAGTCTGAACTTGCACATTGTTATAGACCTGTTAACAATAATTAAACATAGCCAAATTTATTGTCTAATTTACGTTACCAGTTCCTATACATTGTCCAAATGTCAATAGACTCTTCATTTAATTTACAAAGAACAACAATTTGAAAAATTGATGATTTATACGGAAAGTGGCTTAAACCCTTACTGTTTAGCTACTTTTACCCAAATTTAGGGGTTTACAAGGAAATTATTGCCCTAGAATTAAGTCAAAAAAATCACTTATTCGGCATTTTAATCAAAGAAAAGTCAGTAAATTTATAACTTTGGTCATAGATTTATGCTTTTAGTTCATAGTCCTAGAGTCATAATTTGCGGCACAATGATTGCGTTAATTGTTAAAAACTATTACAGAACAAAAACATGAACACTAGGTGGAGAAAATTTTTTGAGCAACTTTTATCAAAAAGATTCCCAATTATTAAATGGGTTGTCACATTAGTTCTAGCTGTAAGCTTGACTAGTTGCGTTGAAGCAGCAAATAGCCAGGAAGTATCTATCAATCCCTTCATGAAAGCGCCCCCGTCATCAGAAATTTCTGGGACATTTTCAGAAACAGCACCACCAAATGTTATCCAAGCATTGCGTTCCAGTTTGGAGGGTTATCAACCCCAAGTTAGTATCCTCAGTCCCCAGGTAGATGAAATTCTTCAAGACAATATAGTTAAAGTCCAGTTACAAGTTAAGGACTTACCGATATTTAAAGACCCTCAATGGCAACTTGGACCCCATTTGCACCTAATTTTAGACAATCAACCTTATATAGCTGTTTACAATTTAAATCAGCCAGTGGTATTGTCAGATTTATCTCCTGGTACGCATACTCTTCGCGTTTTTGCTTCTCGTCCGTGGCATGAAAGTTTCAAAAATGAAGGTGCTTATGCCCAAACCACATTTCACGTTTTGACGAAAACCGAGGAAAATAGTCCTGATCCCAAATTACCTTTACTTACATATAGTCGTCCTACTGGTAGTTATGGTGCAGAACCAATTATGTTGGATTTCTACCTAACTAATGCACCATTACATGATATCGCTGAAACTAATCCTGACGATACAATGAGTAATTGGCGTATTCGTAGTACAGTTAATGGTGAAAGCTTTATTCTTGATCGTTGGCAACCTATTTATCTCAAAGGGTTTAAGCCTGGTAAAACTTGGGTAAAACTGGAATTTCTCAATAATCAAGGACAACCAGTGAAAAATGCCTTTAATACCAGTATCAGATTAATTAATTACCAACCGAATGGTCAAGATACTTTATCCAAAATTGTCAGAGGGGAATTGACAGCAGATGAAGTCCGTGGCATTGTAGACCCAACTTATACGACTAAGATTCCAGTTACTGAAGCAACTCCAGAAGCCAAAGTCGAAAAACAGCCAATTCCTGTAATTAAACTTCCTGAAGCTACACCAACTCCAGAAGCCAAAGTCGAAAAACAGCCAATTTCTGAAATTAAACTTCCTAAAGTTACACCAACTCCAGAAGCAGAGGTAACAGAAACAAAGGAATCAAATCTGGATAAACTAGAAACAGGTTCACGTAACCAAACTCAAATTCAAGAGTAGTTAACAAAAAATACTCAGTTGCAAATTTTGAGATAAAGTTTCCATTAATGCCAAACCAGCTACAGGATTACCTACAATATCTAAAGCAGGACTGTAGCTGGTAATTGCTCCTTGATTTGGTATTATTGTAATAATTCCACCACCAATACCTGATTTCATTGGTAAACCAATTTTCACAGCATATTCAGCGGAAGCTTCATATAAACCACAAGTTAACATCACTGCATTGACAAATTGACGATGTTTATTTTTTATAGCATTGCTTGTACACGCTAAAACTTTTCCCAGCTTCGCTAAATCTTCTACGCATCCAGATATACAACATATTTGTTCATAAACGTCAAGAGATAATTCAATATTATTTAAATTTCCGTTTTTGTAGAGATAGTTAGCTATATCTATATTTATGTGAGAGCGACTAGAACGAACTGAAGCTAGAATATCTACATCTATATATAAGTGGATATCTGCTAATTCATTTAACCATTTACAAAATAATTGTGTACATTCATTTGGATCTAGACCTGGTAGTTTATCAGCGAGAGTAATAGCACCACTATTAATCATAGGATTGCGTGGATATCCATTATCTACTATTAATTGCGTTAAAGAATTAAAAGGCGAATCCGATGGTTTTACCCCAACCCATTGTAAAATTTGTTTTGTTCCGTAATATTCGAGTAAATATAGTAAAGAGAATGGTTTAATCACACTCATGAATGGAAATACACAATCTGTATTTCCTAAGCGATAATTTTCTCCTGATTCACAACTTATCTGAATAGCAAACAAGCTAGGATTAACTATAGCTAATTGAGGAATCCGTTGAATAACTTTTCCCTGTGCTGCTTGGGTTTTTGCTTGTTCTACCCAAATAGATAAATCATGTATATTGATTTTTTTTATTCCTATCAAAAGCCTAATCCTCAAATCAAAATACAGTTAATTGGTAAAAAGCAACAAAAAGATCAATATTCCTATTCCTTTTTCCCTATTCCCTGTTCTTCTATAAGATAGACTGATTAACAACCAAGTTGTCGGAAAAGATAAATTGGTTTATCTCCTTAATGACAAGGTTTTTAACAACACATGAACAAAAGATTTATTTTAACTTTGATTTCTAGCCCCGTATTGTTCACATCCATGCTATCTATGGTGATGATGGCTAGACCTGCTCATGCTAGTCAAACAGTTGACGCTACTGGAACTCATCTATCTTGTGTCATGTCTCCTCATTCTGCAACTCCGAAAAAGGTATGTATACAGGTAAGTAATACTCCTCCTGCTGTTGCAAAAGAACCCATGAAAATAGCACAAGCAGATACAAATAATCCTGATGAGCTAGTGTTTTCTGAAGCAGATAGCGATCTAGCTATCAAGCTATTTGGCTGTGATTGCCCAGTTTGTATTAATGCTGCTCGGCAATTAAACGGTTCAGCACCTTTACCAGTATAGAAGGAAAGGGCAAAAAGCAGGAAGCAGGGGAAGAATTTTCTTCTTCTTTCTTCTTTCTTCTTTCTTTTAAACTCCTGACTCCTGACTCCTATTCCCTAATAATACTTCTCGAATTATCTCTGTTGGTACTTCGTCGGTAACTTTCACCGCACCAATTTGAGTTGGTAGTACAAAGCGGACTTTACCAGATTTAACTTTTTTGTCTAATTGCAAAGCATCAATAAGAGCTTCAATATCTAAGTTTGCGGGTATTTGGGTGGGTAAACCTGCTTTTTTGATTAAGGCGTTTTGACGTTCTGTGTCTGCTGGTTGCCAAAGTCCCAATTTTACAGCAATTTCTCCCGCTGCTACCATACCAATACCTACAGCTTCACCGTGTTTCAACAGACGATATTCTGTGAGACTTTCCACCGCATGGCCGATAGTATGACCATAATTCAAAATTGCTCTTAATCCAGATTCTTTTTCATCTTTGCTGACAACATCTGCCTTTGCTTGACAAGAATGAGTTAATATGCTGTTTATCAGGTCGGATTTTACATAGCGGAGTTGATCAAGGTGTTTACTTGCTGTTAGTTGAGTAAACAATTCGGTGTCCCAAATGATCCCGTACTTGATCACTTCTGCCATTCCTGCTCTGAATTCCCTTGCTGGTA
>JANMGZ010000142.1:0-5563 GCA_031374905.1 Dolichospermum sp. OTE_70_metabat_362_sub | reverse complement strand
GTTGGGCAACTGCTTTTTCTACTTCTGGTAAACTTACAGCGCAGACATCACATTGATCTTGGGTAATAATGTGGGTAGGGTGCAATTTCTCTAAGACATCAACTTTAATTTTGTAGACACCCAGAGCAGATTGCAATATATCGCTGGCTTCGTTGTGGTCAGAATGGCCATTAGCATCACCATTCAAACGTGCTTGTGTACAAACTGGAAGGTTGACGATTTCAGGAGGATAGTCACATTCATGCGATCGCCCTACAATAGCATCAAATAAACCCAGTTTAGCGATGATTTCTGTAGCACTCGGAATCAAAGAAACAATTCTTATATCGTTACTTGTATCAATCATAGTTTCACCCCCCTGGGAATAGGAGTTCAGGAGTTAAAAATAGAAAATTGTGTTAAGTTTTTTTAACAAGCGTTTCTACATTTCATTGTTGCATATTTTTAGAAAACCTGTATCTATCTTGAGGATGTTAGAATTTTTATTTTTCGCTAAAACGCAAAGGAACAAAGTCTTATTCTAGACAAGGATACGCAATCACGTTATGCTGAAAATGTCAGCAATAATTGGTGTATCTATGAAAACCAGTCAACTATTGAAAATAGCCTTAGTTCCTATCTTGGCTATATCTACCCTTCTATCTATATCAAGTACAGCACTAGCTGACTACCTAACGAGTGAAGGTTATGGTGGTGATTACTATTATGAGTTATGGTCTTCTGATGATAATAAAGAATACTACTTGAAGATTTATGACAGAGACGAAGATCGAACAAAATACAACTATTGGACAGTAGGTGGATTTAAATCAAGCAGGGAAGCATTAAATTACTTTGATTACTACAAAAATAGATAATTAATTAGTTTCTATCCCCGACTTCTTGAAGAAGTCGGGGATCTATTAAAATGGATATAACATTAAACTAAACTTTAAACTAAACTAAACTATAGAATATACATTAGAAATATTATGACATCTTCACTCTATCAGCGCGACTTTTTGCTTTGGACAACGGATACCGTTGCTAAACTAAAAACCCATGATTTTGATCACATTGATTTAGAAAATTTAATAGAGGAAATTGAGAGTTTGGGACGATATGAGAAAAAAGAACTCAAAAGCCGACTTTTGATTTTACTAGAACATTTACTGAAAAGATTGTACATCAATTCGTCTAATGATTATCGTGGTTGGGAAATTACTATTGATGAACAAAGACGACAAATAGAACTAGAACTCGAAGACTCTCCCAGTCTCAAAACTATTTGGGAAGAAGCTTTTAGTAGTGCTTGGAGACTCGCACTTAAAGGGGTTATTAAAAATTACCCACAGGTGACTTTTCCTGATGTTTGGCCATATCCTAACGACATAGACTCTATTTTAGATTGCGACTTTTGGAAATTATAATTATTGGTAGTTGTCTGAATCAGGATTTAAGGATTAACAGGATAAGAAATATTCGCGACTTCTGTGATCAATTTAGTGGGAAAAATATCAATCTATGATTGTACGCATAACAATTAAATACTTAATCAAGTATCTTTGTTAAACAATAACTAAACCCGCAGGATAGGTTGTTATTTATCCTTACTCAAAGATTTGTGCTACCTGCAAATTTAAATCATCAAATTGTGGAGATATAATTAAATCTTCACCAGAAAAAATACCAATTTCATTATAAGTCCCATCAATTAATTCTAAAACTAATACAGTGCGATTTTGTGGATCAATAATCCAATATTCAGGAATACAACAACCTTGATATTGTAAACGTTTAGCAATAAAATCTCTATCTCTTTGTAATTCTCCAGGACTAACTACTTCAACTACTAATAAAGGTGGTAACATTGATAAACGAATAGTGTTACGATTTGCTAATTGTCGAATATGTTCTTCTCTAATAATAGTTAGATCAGGATAACGGTTTCTAGGTTCTCCTCTTACTTCTAATTCTAAACAATGTCCTCGAACTCTTTTATAACCTAATAGTGATCCAAATTGAATTAATAAAAAGGTGGCAATTTGCACATTAATTCCTGATTCTGGTGGCATTTCAATTAACTCTCCATTAAACAATTCATAGAGTTTATCTGTGCCATCATCATAAGATAGATATTCTTCAAAACTTTGAAATTGATGTTTAATTTGTAGCATTATGGTTACTCCGTGATTTTCAATATAAGTAATTATAAATTGCGATTACGTCGGCGCAATATAGCTGATTTTCTGTTGGTTTAGCACTATAGTTAGTTATATTTTAACACTGAATAAATAATTTTTAGATCCCCGACTTCTTCAAGAAGTCGGGGATCTGGTGATATCATCTAGTTAGTCTGCACCCTCAATAGGCGCAAAACCTTGACGTTGGATGTTTTCTGTGATATGGCGTGGTTCTAGGAATTGCAGCAGATAATCAGGTCCGCCTGCTTTTGAACCAACTCCAGAAAGTTTAAACCCGCCAAAGGGTTGACGGGAAACTAACGCCCCGGTAATATTCCGGTTAATGTATAAATTCCCAACTTCAAACTCCGCTTGCGCTTGTTCAATGTGGGAAGGTGTGCGGGAATAAAGACCACCTGTTAAAGCGTAGTTTGTGGAGTTGGCAAATTCTAAAGCTTCTTGGAAATCTTTGGCACGAATCACCGCTAAGACAGGTCCAAATATTTCCTGTTGGGCAATTATTCCATCTGCGGGAACTTCCGAGAAAATCACCGGACCGATAAAATAACCTTGACTGGGTGCGGGTAACTCCAAAGCGATTTTTGCTTCTTCCTTACCTTTTTGAATATACTCCAGAATGCGATCGCGCGAAATAGCATCAATCACCGGACCAACTTGGGTACTGGGTAACTCCGTTTCCCCAATATTCAAAGATTTAGTGGCTTCTACCAACCTTTCCACAAAAGCATCATAAATGGGTTCAAGCACAATCACCCGTGAACAAGCAGAACATTTTTGACCACTATAACCAAAAGCAGATTGGACAACGCCGACAACAGCTTGGTCTAAATCAGCACTTTCATCAACAATAATCCCATTCTTGCCACCCATTTCCGCAATTACTTTCTTGAGATGCTTTTGACCAGGTTGGAGAATTGCGGCTTCTGCGTAAATTCTACAGCCCACTTCTTGAGAACCAGTAAAAGCAATCACATGAGTATCAGGATGATTGACCAAATAAGCGCCAACCTGAGAACCCTTACCAGGGACGTATTGAAAAACACCTTTAGGGATTCCCGCTTCTATTAAAATTTCCGTCAACTTCGCAGTAATCACAGAAGAAGTTTCCGCAGGTTTGAGTAAAGTGCAATTTCCCGAAACCAAAGCCGCAACAGTCATACCGCAAGCGATAGCCAAAGGAAAATTCCAAGGAGAAATCACAATAGCAATTCCTTTCGGCTGGTAAATATAACGATTGGTTTCCCCAACCACATCATAAATTACACCCTTATCCAGCCGTTCCATTTCCGCAGCATAATAAAGACAAAAATCAATAGCTTCCGAAACCTCCGCGTCAGCTTCCTTAACAGGTTTCCCCACCTCCAAAACTATCCAAGCCGAAAGTTCAGCGCGGCGTTCCTCCATTAACTCCCCAGCTTTCCGCAAAATATCAGCGCGTTGCTTAACTGGGGTTTTCTTCCAAGCAGGAAAAGCAGCCTTAGCAAACTTCATAGCTTCCTCAGCCTGTTCAACACTCAGTAAACCCACCTTACCAACAACCTGACTAAAATTAGAAGGATTAAGAGAATCAACAAACGAGGTTGTATCTACATATTCCCCATTTAGCAAAGGTAAATAAGTCTTCCCCAACTGCTGACGCACACTTGCAAAAGCTAAACTTGATTTTTTCCTTTTCTCCTCTTTTGCAAAATCCGTATCCGCAACACCAACAAAACCTCCTTCCTCCTCTCCGTGCCTCTGCGCCTCTGCGTGAGCTAAAATTGGAGGTGCTAACAACTCGTCAACCGGACGATTTTCCAGATTTTGCCGTAAAAACGAACTATTCGCCGTATTTTCCAACAAGCGCCGAATTAAATAAGCCATTCCTGGTAACAAGTCACCATAGGGACAATAAACCCGCACGCGATAACCCTTATCTACCAAAGCTTTAGCTATTTTATCACCCATGCCGTACAGAACTTGCATTTCAAAGCGACGACGGGGAACATTGAGACTTTCTGCTATGGCTATGGCGCGAGATTGCGATCGCACATTATGACTACCTATGGCAGAATAGACATATTGATGATTTTCTAGTAATAGCTGAGTTATCGCTTCAAAATTGGCATCGGTAGCGACCTTATCATTATAAACTGGTTGCGGCCAATGTTTTTGGGCAGCTTTGATAGTTTCTTGATCCCAATACGCACCTTTAACTAAGCGAATGGTGAGAGGATAACCCCGCTGTTTTAACCAAGCAATGATATCTCTAGCGTCTTGTTCACTGTCACGCAGATATGCTTGAATAGTCATGCCGATATCAGTCCGTTGACGAAATTCCTCTTCCAGTAACAGCTTTTTGAGAATAGTAAAAGTAATATCTTTGTAGGCGTATTGTTCCATATCAAAATGGACTGCTGCACCCAATTCTTTAGCACGACGGAGTAAAGTCCGAATATTATTACTTACTCGTGCTTCGCTACCTTCAGCATCTAAAGGATCAAATTGGGAATAAAACGCCGTTAATTTGACAGAAACCTGCACTTTGGGAATATTTTCGCCGTCAGCTTCATCAATAGCCGGGATTTTCGCCCAATTTTTGGATGCTTCCACTAATTGCTGCATCAATTCCAGGTATCTTTCTAGGTAAGATTGGGCTTCTATTTCCGTAATTACCGCTTCACCGAGTAAGTCAATGGTGAAAGCCATTTTATCTTTTCGCAGTCTCTCAACAGTTTTGATGACTTGCTTAATATTTTCCCCAGAAATATACTTATGTGCTAAAGTTTCCACAGCAGTTCCTACAGTTGTGGCTGCTACCTGTGCGGGCATAGAATCAGGGTTAGCAAAGTTTAAGATTGCTTTTAAAGCTGCGGGTAATTCTACGGAATCATCTCCTAAATATTCTTGTAAATGGGAGGCAATTTCTGATTTACTATGTAAAGCGGGCAAAGTATCTATGAACCGAAATAATTGTACCCGTAGACCAGGATTACTCATAGCCCAGTCGAGTAATTTATCATCCAGGCGCATTTGATCCCGTAAAGCTCCGAAAAATGAGCGATTTTCCCCAGTAGCAGCTAAAACCTGTTTAGCAATTTCTTGAGTTTTCGCTTCGTAAGTGTTGTTTTCTACTTGTAATACCATAAAATTTGTTAGTTGTTATTAGTCATTGGTTATTGGTCATTAGTTAATGACTTCTCTATCCCGATTTTGCAGTAATGTTGAATAATAGTGTAAAAATGAATTACAGTGTCGAATTTTGAATTTTTAAGGTGGTTGTCTTGAATATCTGGAGAAACTTGGCTTTAGTCTCTTTGGGGATAAGTATAGTTGGCTTGGGAGGTTGTACAAAAAAGCCGACAGGTACACAATTAGAATTATGGCGTAAAGAAGCAAGC
>JANMGZ010000105.1:0-1720 GCA_031374905.1 Dolichospermum sp. OTE_70_metabat_362_sub | reverse complement strand
GCAACTTTGGCTAAATCGTCTAACCAATCTTTCATGGGACGGTCTGCAAACCGGTTCCATTCTCCTGTACCATTAGGGGCGTTAACTACGCTACCTTCAAATACCAAAATATCTACAGGAGTTTTACCGGAAACACAGTCCCAAAGTAGGGTTTGTAAGTTGTCACCTAATTCTACACCCAAGGAAGGATGCCAAAGTATTTTAATACCGAAATCAGCAATTAAATCACAAGCTGTAGGTTCTTCGGCATTAAGAAATGACATGGTGTTACCCGAACAAGCACCACCTTGTAGCCAGAGTACATTAGTCATTAGCTATGTCTTTCTATATATGTTGACAATGCACAATTAAAGAAGTTCTGTAGGGGTATAATTTCCCTTTTTGAAAGGATTTACTTGTAGAGAATGACCTATTGATCAATATTTATTATTTTAAAATAAGGTGTTATTTAAATTAATTAACTTTTTTTAAATAAAACTTAATAATTAGGAGTGTTAGATTTTATGGTAACAAATAAAGTACGGGCAAGACAGTAAATATAAGAACTCATCAACGGAATTCTGATAGTATTTCCCCAACCTTTAAAGTTTGTCCTCCTACTGTTACCTGATCTTCATCTACTAATTTCCGTCCTCTGCGCGTTTCAACTATACCATTAACTTTGACATCACCATCAAGAATCATTAATTTAGCTTGACCTCCGGTAGAGGTAATACCCGAAAACTTTAAAAACTGGTCGAGTTTAATCATTTGTTTTTACCAATTACTTAAAAAGTATCATCCATAGCAATATATCAGGATTTAGGATTTTGGCAACAGATTAAATTCCTGCAAAGCTGGTAAAAAGTTTTTATTTTCATGGCTAGGACGACTCAGTTTAATCAAGGCAAAACGCTGTAAAATAGTCAAGCTTGCCCATGCCTCAATTGTGATCATCACACCTATTTCCTGGGCTTTTTCGTGAATAATACTAGGAATAGTGGTAATATCTATCCATGCTGGATGAGGTTCAATGGGTAATTCGGCTACAGCTTTACCAGTCAGTTGCAATACCAATTCTTGAATATAATATCTGTAATCATGAATTTGAATATCTGTATTGCAAGGTAATGTCATTAAATTTTGACGTGACTCTTGATTCATCTGATTCCATTCTGCTAATTTCAGCTTAATACCGCAAGTATCTAGTTTATAGCGGACTTGCATAGGAATACAACGCCAAGAATCAACAAAATCTGCTTCAAATTCAAAAAAATCTGTCATAAAATTGGTAATATTTATAAATTATATATTTAAGTAGGTCAACACAATAAAACCAATTTGTGTAAATAAAAGTAAAATCGCCCAAAGCTTCTTCACTCTTGGCTTTTGCCTTGCCATAACGACAATTTTCAATGCTAACCTACTTAATATAATAATTCTAAATGATTTATGAGAAAATATAGTCAGCCTGTGGATTAATTCCCACACTTACACCCAAAGTTATCTAAAATAACTAAATAACCCAAAAATTCTTGAGTAAACTTTAGTTTACTTTAGCTATTAGCCGGGAATTTACAGCGGTTTCCGCTCTTATGAGGTACATCTTAGCCCCCTCCTCGCTTGCGGGGAGGGGGTTGGGGGCAGGGCTGTTTCATTCCACAAGACGAAGAAGTTTGTCAATATCGTGAGAGATAAATCTTTGGGCAATTGTCATGGAAGTATAACCATTTCGACGAAG
>JANMGZ010000046.1:0-2087 GCA_031374905.1 Dolichospermum sp. OTE_70_metabat_362_sub | reverse complement strand
TTGATTTTAGGAGAAGAATATTAATTTGTCTGAATCAGGATTTTCAGGATTTTAGGATTTTCAGGATGTGAAGAATATTACTCACTTTTTCTTGCTCAGGAGTTCCCAACTCTTGATCTATTAGTTTAAATAAAGATTTATTTTGATGGTAAAATGCAAATAAATACACTAGTCAATATATATTATCATAATCATGCCTAATTTGTACATTATCGGGGGTGCAAACGGTTCTGGGAAAACAACCGTAGCTTTGCAAATTCTCCCTTATGTTTTAGAAGTTTTTGAATATATCAATGCTGATAATATTGCAGCGGGTATTTCTCCTTTTAATTCTGAATCTGTAGCTATTGAAGCAGGAAGGTTAATGTTACAAAGATTAGAAACTCTTGTTAATGAAAAATCTGATTTTGCTTTTGAAACTACTTTAGCTGCTCGTAATTTTGCACGGTTTATTAGAGAATGTAAATCCCAAGGTTATATAATAAATTTGATCTACTTTTGGTTAGAAACTCCAGAATTAGCCATAGCTAGGGTACGGAGACGGGTAGCAAGTGGAGGTCATAATATTCCAGAAGATATAATCCGCAGACGCTATGAACGTGGACGCAGAAATCTAATTGACCTTTATTTACCTTTGTGTGATACTTGGACAGTATATAATAATTCTGGAGATGAACCTCAATTAGTTGCTCAATTAGGTATAAATCAGGAAGTTATAATTTATGAACACAGAATCTGGAATCAAATCACAGCAAGATAAGGAAGCTCAAATTAATCGTACAGAACTTTATCAAAAAATAGATGCTGGTGTGAAGTTTGCTATTGCGAATGCAATCGAAAGACATCGCAGGTTAGGGGAATCAATTAGTATTTTGCGAGATGGTAAAATTGTTACTTTGACAGCAGATGAAATACCACCTCGTGATATTAATCCAGTTAGGTAAAATTTTCTGGATTTGAATCAATAGAGACTTAGATTAATCAAAAATATGATACAGAGATTTGCACGTAGTATTTAGAAATGCTATACTAATAATGTTTACCACAAAGTGAGGCTTAACCATGTCTGAACGTTTATTAATTGCAATGGTAGGTACACAAGATTCAGGAAAAAGTCGTACTTGGGTAGAACTATTTGAAAATTTTTCTAAAATAGATTCAGATTTTATTGCTAGAAATGGATTTATGGCAGAAAAATTTTCAGTTAAAAATGTCAAGACAAAAAATAAAGTTTATACCTTCCAATTAAATGATACTAAGTATGTAAAAATTTTTCTGATTAATGGTTCACCAGAAGAGCTAGGAACACCAGTTCAGAAAATTATCGCTAAATATGATAAATTTCAACAAGCAGATATAAATATCGTGCTTTGCTCAATTCAGTATGCAGATAATATGTTAGATGAAGGAACAACACTAGACTATTTTATAAGCGAAGGATATCACATATATATACATTGGTTAAATCCTGGTATCAATGGGAAAATTTTTGATGAAGATTGTGATTTAGTAAACCAAATTCAACATAAAGATAATGCTGTTTTAGAAATTTATGAAGTTGAAAAAGATGTATTTGAACCACGTATACAACCAATTATAAATTATATATATGATTGGGCTATTCCAAGAGTTTAGTACAATTCATTAATTATCATGACCAAAATACCAGGTGGGCAATTCCCACCATACGAACTATTAATGTATTATTTTTATTATTACTATTTTAGCCTAAAAAAAATATGCTAGATTAAATGTAAATAGTAAAATACTAATTCTATATAAACAAAATGCAAACTAATCAATATCCATTTGCTCAAGAATTGATTACTGATGTTGAAGGTAATATCAGAAAAGTAGTCATTGATTTTCAAGACTATTTACGGTTGCTAGAAACTATAGAAGATGAAGGACTTCTTCTAGCTATGAAAGAAGTAGAAAATGAAACACCATTAAATTTTGATGAAGCTTTAACTGAATTAGAAAAAGAGTGAATACCCAGTATCTACCAAGTTTTATTAAAGATTTGAAAGCACTCAAAAGTACACCCTACTATGAGTCTAAGTAGGTGAACACAATAAAACCAATTT
>JANMGZ010000036.1:0-3866 GCA_031374905.1 Dolichospermum sp. OTE_70_metabat_362_sub | reverse complement strand
CAATTTGATCTTGTGCTGTTTGAAGTTGTAAAATAATCACTTCTACAACATCACCAACATGGAAAGGTAAACCTGGCAATACCAAAGTTCCATCTTCATTTAAAGCAGTTTCGATTTTATGAGCATTGATATTATCAATAGAAGCGTGTTACAGTTGATCTAGTTTTAACATATTATTTCATTACCGTTAATTGCATTTCTTTGGTGTTAATAATTCTAAGTTATTCTCTAAAATTGTCCCTTTCAGATTTGCTCCCTGAAAATTTGTACCTCTAATAGTCGCACCTTGCAAATTTGCTCCTGCTAAATTTGCACCTTTTAAATTTGCCCAACTTAAATCAGCTTCCGTTAAATTTGCTTGAGTTAAATTAGCTTTAGATAAAAATGCGTTTCCTAAATGAGCCTTAGTTAAATTCGCTTTATGTAGGTTAGCTTGATAAAGTTGAGCAGTCATTAATTCTGCTTCATATAAATTAGCTTCACTCAAATTAGCGGTAATTAAATTAGCTGCAATTAAAGTTGCAAAACTTAAATTACTGCGAATCATTTGACAGGCTGATAAATCAGCATTTTTTAAATTAGCATTTTGCAAATCTGTACCAATTAAATTAGCATCGTTAATCATAGCATTTTGTAAATTCACTGCACTCAAATCAGCACCAATAAAGTTTCCAAAACTTAAATCAGCATGAGTTAATATTGCACCATTCAAATTAGCAATACTCAAGTTAGCTTTACTCAAGTTAGCTTCAATTAATTTAGCTTGATAAAAAATAGCATTACTGAGATTAGCATGACTAAAATTAGTTCGCACTAATAAAGCGTGAGCTAAATTTACTTTATTCAAATTTACTCCTTGGAGATTTGCCCCTCGAAGGTTTTCTCCCAGAAGATTTGCACCGCTAAGATCAATTTCTATTTGAGAATTTTTGTTTCTCCAATCTATCCAATTAACTGCACCTGATCGTAATAAATTAAGATGTTGTTGATTTGCCATTTTTTATTCCTACTCCTTTATTCGTTCCGTTTACCTTGAGGATTTTCCCTTCCAGGTGAATTTTCAATTGCGGCTAAAGCTCCCTTTGCTCCTGCTAAAATATCCTGTTCTGAACCACCTAAATAAAGTCGGCCAAAACTACCGACAGCTTGAACTTCCAGAATATTAATTTGCGCGGCTTTTTCCGCTTCATTAGCTGCTAGTGCAGCATAAGCCGCGGGTTCAACTTCTAATACATAAAGAGTTTGTCCAGCTAGTAGCAATTGTCCCCGACGGGTACGGTTAATCAGTTGGGTTTGATAAGCATCAATATTGCGGATAATCTGGCTAGAAACTACACGAGGTTTGAGACATTCCTCTTTTTTCACGCCCAAAAATGCCAAAATTGCATCTCCAGCGGCTCGCGTTTCCCCTTGAGAGCCAGAATGCACTTCTAAAAGTCCGTACAGCCGTTCTACTACTTGCACTCCAGGACGTACGGAAGCGGATTTTAGGGCTACGTCCGTAATTTTATTGATTTCGATACCAGGGGAAATTTCAATCCATAAGGATGTATCTCCCGGTAACGGTAAGAAACCCTGGGCTACTGTTCCCATGTATGCGGCGTGTTGAGGTTGCAGATTGTCTAGAAATACGAAACTGCGTAATTCTATACCCAAGGTCTTAATTCTCCAGTCATGAGGGTAAACGTCTTTGATTTAGATCCCCGACTTCTTTGAGAAGTCAGGGATCTGCAATATATGAGTTTACCGTTAAAGTGGACTGATTTGCTAATTAGTAATTGATGATTACAAATTCTGAATTACGACTTATTATATTGAAGGGATTCTAATTGATTCCCTGACAAATCAATATTTGCAACTTAGTCATTTTCAAGACTTTGATATTTGGTGTATTTTATGAGTTAAAAAATATGCCTAAAAACTGTATCTATTCGTACAACTTTAATTTTTCAAAATATACCTTTCATTACAGCTTTAAAAAAGAATAATGGCGAGAATGGGGGCAGAAGAAATGATTGTTTATTTATTTGCCTTGTGAAATAATGGTAGCTATCTCAGAGAACATTCAGAACCGATTAACTATACAAACTGTAGAAATTGCCCCTAATACCACTGCGATTCGTTCTCTTGATTGGGATCGGGATCGTTTTGATATTGAATTTGGTTTACAAAATGGTACAACCTATAATTCATATTTAATTAGAGGTGAACAAACAGTTTTAATTGATACTTCTCACCAGAAGTTTCGTGATTTGTATTTAAACACTCTCAAGGGTTTAGTTAATCCTAAAACTATTGATTATATAATTGTTAGTCATACTGAACCTGATCATAGTGGCTTGGTAGAAGATGTTTTACAATTAGCTCCTAGAGCCACTGTTTTAGCTTCTAAAGTAGCTTTGCAATTTTTAGAAGGTTTAGTACATGAACCTTTTTCTAAGCGAATTGTCAAAAGTGGCGATCGCATCAAAATTGGCAAAGATCATGAAATGGAATTTGTCAGCGCTCCCAACTTACACTGGCCAGATACTATTTTTAGTTTTGATCGCAAAACCCAAATTCTCTACACTTGTGATGCGTTCGGAATGCACTACTGTGATGATCGCACTTTCGACGAAGATTTAGAAGCAATTGAAGCTGATTTCCGGTTTTATTATGATTGTTTAATGGGGCCAAATGCTCGTTCTTTGCTGAATGCAATGAAGAAAATGGGTGAACTTGGCGAAATTAAAATTATTGCCAATGGACATGGACCACTACTCCATCATAATTTAGATATCCTCAGAGAATGTTATCACAATTGGAGTCAAAAACAAGCGAAAACAGAAACTACTGTTGGTTTGTTTTATGTCTCTGGTTATGGATATAGCGATAAATTAGGACACGCAATTGGTGATGGTTTGCAAAAAGCGGGTGTCGGTGTAGAAGTATTGGATCTTAGCACTGCGGAAAGTCAAGAAATTCAAGAATTAGCTGGGAGAGCATCTGGTTTAATTATTGGTATGCCTCCTACCAGCGCAATTAAAGCTCAAGCTGCTATTAGTTCCTTATTAGCAGTTGCTAAAAACAAACAAGTAGTTGGTTTATTTGAATCCTATGGTGGAGATGATGAACCTATTGATACTCTCAGACGCAAATTTATTGACTTAGGTATTAAGGAAGCTTTCCCCGCTATTCGCATTAAAAATAATCCTACAGAGTCCACCTATCAACTATGTACTGACGCAGGTGCTGGCTTAGGACAATTATTAGTCCGAGAACGCAATATTAAACAAATCAAATCTCTCGACGTGAACATGGAAAAAGCGTTGGGAAGAATTAGTAATGGTTTGTATATTGTCACTGCCAAAAAAGGTAATATTAGCGGTGCAATGATCGCTTCTTGGGTAACACAAGCCAGTTTACAGCCTTTAGGTTTTACTATTGCTGTAGCCAAAGATCGTGCTTTAGATAATTTATTGCACGTAGGCGATCGCTTTGTTCTCAACGTGCTAGAAGAAGGCAATTATCAAGACCTGAAAAAGCATTTTCTCAAACGTTTAAATCCCGATGCTGATAGATTTGCAGATATAAAAACCCAAACTGCTAAAAATGGTTCACCCATTCTTACCGATGCACTTGCATACATGGAATGTGAAGTAGTCAACAGCATGGAATGTAGTGATCACTGGATTTTATATTGCACAGTTGAAGATGGCAAAGTTTCCAAACCCGATGGTATTACCGCAGTCCGTCATCGCAAAGTAGGGAATTACTATTAATTGGTCATGGGTAATTGGTAATTGGTAATTGGTAATGGGTAATTGGTAATGGGTAATTGGTAATTGGTAATTATCCCCTTATCTATCTGTTCCCTATTCCCTATT
>JANMGZ010000019.1:0-3944 GCA_031374905.1 Dolichospermum sp. OTE_70_metabat_362_sub | reverse complement strand
GGGTAAAAATCGAGAATTTGGGTTTGACGGATAGTTTGCCGTTTTTCAGCCAAAACTAAATCTACATCTTCCGGTTCTAATTGTCCATGAGAAGCGAGCGCCCGCGCTAATACCCGGCGAATTCTTTCCATAGACAACCCTTGACAAGAACGCACCAAATCATCCAAAAACTTACCCACAGGCGGATTCCCGGTAGCTTGTAACAACCGTTCTACCTCCGTTTTGATTTCCGGGGCGTTAGGTAAGGGAAACTCAAGCACTGTCAGCACTTCCGTTAAATCATCAGGAATAGCGATACGAGGGGATAATAAAATAATATTTTTCGGTTGCGACTTCAGCAGTCGGGCTAAATTACGGAGTTTACGAGAAATTGCCACATCATCCAAAAACCGATGATAATCTCGTAAAATTAACACCGCAGGGGCAGCAGCAGTCAACTTTTCCACAAACTCCAAAGCTTGTAATGGGTTACGTTTACCAAACCCCACATCATTAGGATTTCCCTGATAACCGTCCACAAAGTCCCAAGTATACACCGGACGATTACCCTGATTGATCGCCTCTTCCCGAATTGCAGCTTCTACCCGTTCTTCCTCACAAGTGGGAATATAAATCAATGGGTAACGAGCGCGAAGTAACAATTTAAACTCATCACGAAAATTCATAAAAGTAATTGTTCTTAAATTCTTAAATTTAGAAATTCAGGATTTTAAAAAAATCTCTAATTTATAATACAGTAGCAGGTGAGAACTCAATTAACCAATGACAAAATCTTCATTATCAGTGATCGTACCAAATAAATTATTATAAACCTCGTCCAATTTGATAATTGGTATTTGATAATGCGAGTTCATTCAGCTTTTTGACTGGGTTAATTTTGCAAGGATTCGATGATTGCATGGGCAAATTTTAAGCGATCGCTTTATCTTTAAATTCTTGCAGTGCTAATTGGATAATGGCTTTGTTTTCATCCCATACTCCACCTAATTGAAGACCTATTTCATAAGGTAAAACATTGATAGTCGCACCACTATCTACTAAACCAAGTCCTTCTACTATTTGATCTCCTCGACGCAAAACTAATGGAACTCTTGGTAAACATGTAGAAAATGTCAGTTAGTGTAGTAGCAGTAACATAGCCAATTATTTGCCCAAAATCAATCGCTTGAAATAGCATTTCTGCATCTTCTAAAAACGGTTTTCGTTCTAACAAGTAATCTAAAATAATGTTGGTATCAATCAGAATTTTCACTAAAGATACTTCTCTACTCGATGTTGTTCTAACATTGCATTCACCTGTTCATCGGTTGGTGCTGGTTGATTGGTTTTTAATAAACCTTTCATTTGTTTGATAATGCGAGTCCGTTCAGATTGTTGACTGGGTTGATTTTGTAATGATTCGATGATTGCACGGACGAGTTCTAAGCGATCGCTCTCTGGTAGTTGAAAGGCTTGCTCTTTCAGTTCTTGTAGGGACATAGAGGTTATTTTAACAAACGCTATATTTACCTTTATTCTATTTTATCTCAAAGCGATACCTTAAGTGTGATTGGCGATCGCACTCCTCAAAATCCCCCGTAAGCGATCGCACTCCCAAAATCTCACTTCAAGCGATCACTCTCCTAAAATCACACTACAGCGATCACTATCTTTAGCATAAGTGATCGCTACTACAATCGCACTCTAAAATTTTAAAATTGCTATTTCAGTAGCTTTTGTAATGCAGTTTTCAATTTATTCCTTCTTTTTTCAAAAAAATCTTCAAAATCTTTAAAATCAAGACTTTGATTTATGTCAATATAGTTATCCATCAAAAATCTACTCCTTTCTGAATCATTTTTATCTGAAAGCCAATCTTTAAAAGGGGTAGCGTTTTTTGTAATATTTTCTAAACCTTCCATAAGCTGCAAGTTGGGTAATTTATCTTTAATCTCTTGAAACACTCTATGTTTATCTACATCAATATTATTTGCATTTAGTTTAGCATCGGTAAATTGCGATGCTGGGTATATATGGTCTTGATGAAACTTTACGTGACCATATTTTAAATTTGGATATAAAAAAGATAAAATAAGAAACGCATAATTACCTTTTTTATAATCCAGAAATTCCTCTATATCTTCATCCGTCACTTTTAATGATCTATTTCGTGGTAGTTTTGAAGAAATTTATAAAAGATATATTCATTAATGTGAGGTTTGTTTAAAAACCAAAAAAGAAATGTTCCAATAGGATAACCTTGTTGAATAGAATCAAATAACTTCTCTATTTGGTCTTGCTTCCAAACAAATTTTCTTTGTATTGCCGGTAGGTACATTTCATTATTGCCAATTTTATCAAGCACTTCCTTAATTGTCATCTTCTGATAGCTCATTGCCTTATCTCCGTAGTGCTAACCTTGGTTATTATCAAACAAACATCAGCAGTTTGGGAAATCTCCTCAAACTGCCAAAAACTATTCTACCCTAAACTGCCTCATTCCCCAATCGTTGTAACAACTCCTCACGGGATAAATTACCCAAAGAAAGAAGTAACTGAGTGCGTTCAGAAATAGGAATATTAGCAATCTTTGCCACCAAACCAGATAACTCAGCATCTAAACTACCAAAACGCCCTTCCAGAAGAGAAGTTATCAAAGAAAATCGTTCTTCCTCTTTTCCTTCCTCTTTTCCTTCCTGTTTTCCTTCTTGCTTCCAGTCTTCTATTTGTTGTAAATAAGCCGGTGATAAGTTCATAATTACTTCCTCTTCTTCCCTACTTAAATTATCTCTCAATTCTAAATTTTTGCGCCAGTCCGCTAAAATCTCTAACAAATTCTCTCGAAAAGGGTTATTTTCTGGTAATTCAGTTAACTCCTCCACTGCTCTTTTTTGTGTTCCTCCTTTCCCCAAAACTCTTAACCATAACGTATCCTCATTTTCTGGTAATTGATGAATTACAACTATTGCTGTTTTCAGGATATTCGGCAGAAAATAAACACCTTGAACCCAATCTTCTGCAATTTCAACTGCTCCTAATCCTTGAATCATCCGAGATGAAAAAGTTGGTGTTAAAATCCATAAAATCGGTAAATCTGATTCAGCAATATTTCTGTTTTCACGTTTTGCTTTCCTAACTACATCACCATGAACGGCATATAGTTTAAGTAAACAACTGCGAATTTCTATTTCTGATGGTGGATTGCGAAAAGGCTCAAATAAACATTGAGTTTTTGCCATCTTCCCCAATAAACCTAAAGGGAGATTTTCCTGAATTTGATCAGAAAATGGTTCAAACCAAACATCAATTTCTTGAACTTCACTTTTAACCTTTTCGCTTTTTTTAATTGTTCCTAAAGGTGTTAATAATTCCTCTAGATATTCTTTAGCAAATTGATTATGAAATTGTCGAGTCATTTTATTATATCAAAAATAATGGTACAATATTCTTTATGAAAATCACTAATTAACTTAATGAACGAACTATTAAATCGGATTACGCAAATTCCTGGTCAATGTGGGGGTCGTCCTTGCATTCGCGGAATGAGAATTAGAGTCAGTGACATTTTAGAAATGTTAGCGGAAAATGTCAGCGTTAGCGAAATTTTAGAAGACTTTCCTGATTTAGAACCAGAAGATATCCAAGCTTGTCTTGTGTTTGCTGCACGACGGACTGAATTTGTCCGGTTAACAGCATGAAAATTTGGATTGATGCACAGTTACCACCAACATTGGCAAATTGGGTAACAAATACTTTTGCTATAGAAGCATTTTCATTAAGAGATATTGGGTTACGTGATGCTAAAGATATAGAAATTTTTGAAGCTGCAAAAATCGCTAATGTCATCATCATGACGAAAGACAGTGATTTTGTTGATTTGGTTTGTCGGTTAGGAATACCTCCTCAAATCATTTGGTTAACTTGTGGAAATGTGACGAATCGCAATTTGCGTCAACTTCTGACAA
>JANMGZ010000726.1:0-2098 GCA_031374905.1 Dolichospermum sp. OTE_70_metabat_362_sub | reverse complement strand
TAAAGAAATCTGAACAAGAAAGAGGTTTGGGGGTAATGATGGATAGCAGCGGTAAGTCTACGGAACAGTGTCTTATAACGGCAGTTAAAAAAGCGAATGCTGTATGAATAAAGAAGGATATTGATGTACTTGAGAGAGTTCAAAGGAGGGCTACAAAAATGATAGAGGGGTACAATAATCTGTGTTATGAGGATATGTTAAGTAATACTAGGTTAATAACGCTTGAAAAACGACGTGCCAGGGGTGATTTAATTCAGGTGTTCAAAATTATAAAGGGTACAGGTAAAATCGACTATAGACATTTTTTCTAATTTGCTGATATAGACAGGAGTCACCAGACAAGATGGCATAGCTGGATAAATTTGAAATTCGTTAAAAAATAGGCCGGATAAATTTGATAGATACTTTTTGGAAGGGAATTAGAATTACGGGGAAAACTGGTTGTCAACAGGCCGATTACGGCCTCCTAAACCAGTATAAACAAGTTAAGTTAAATCAATTTCACTAGGCCTATATCAATCATTTTGCTGCTTCGTTTGTAAACTGTAACGAACTTTATCGGTGTTAACCATTGACTCAGCCATCCACAAGCGGGAGATTATTGAATGTGCAGAAATTTGCAGGCAGGCAATGTTTCCTATTAGTTCATAATATTATGAAATATTAGTTGATAATATGATTAGTTGATGATATGAAACGATGATATTTTTCTCTCCAAATAACGCGCAGTCCACTTAGTAAAGTTCCTGGTTTGCTTGTAAACAATGGAATCATGTGCGATGTATATTTTTCTGGTTTCATTTTTGTTCTTATATCTGACGGTAGACTCGAGGGGACTCGACGTGGCCAAAAGTAAGGATGATTACCTGAGGGAGAGGAGTGCCGTGGTTGAGGGGGAGAGACGCGCCCTGACCGGGAGCAACATTTCCTTCACCCCGGCCGAACAAGTATTGAACGAGACCCTTATGAAATGGAAGAGAGCAGAGATCCGCCTGGGACATTCAGTCAATGGATCCTTCGTACCAGGAATGCATTTCTTCCGCGCCAAGAAACTCATGGAGCAAAGTCCGATTTTTAAATTGATACAAAAGATGCCCAAAGGTATTTGCTGTTAAACTTTTTCTGTTGATTTACTTGATGTCCGCTGGTAAGACACGCACGGGCAAAACACACCAACGGCTCCAAAGGGACAAAGTTTAGACAACTTATTTAAATCCACTAGTCTTACCTAGATAGCTATCTAACCTGCTCTTAAAGACATTGATACTTGGCGCTGTTACGACTGCCTCCGGCAAATGGTTCCATCAAGTGCAGATCCGGTTACCAAAGCTGAATTTTGCAATATCTAATCTCACCCTTTTTTTGAATAATTTAAGTGAATTACTACCCCCTCATAAATTCGTTACAAAAAAATTCCCTTCGTTTAAACCTAAATTTTGTGAATAATTTGTATACCTCTAACATATCAGACCTTTGAGCTCTTGCCTCAGGCGTTGTTAAATTACTTAACTTAAGCCTCACCTCGCAGTCCTTCTCTTGCATTCTTCCATCATCCTTGTTGCTCTTCTTTGTACCCTCTCAATCTTTTCTATATCTTTTTTTAAATGCGTCCTCCATGCTTGAATGCACTAATCTAAATGCTGTCTTACTAGTGATTTGTAAAGCGAGATAATTAATTTCTTTTCCTGGTCCCGAAGGTCCTAAGGTACTAGCTATCATTCCCAACACTTGATAGCCTTTCTTGGCTGCTTTAAGACACTGTTTACTAACTTTAAATTTGTCACAAACAATTACTCCTAAATCCTTTTCCTCTTTAACTATTTCTAACTCCTTTCTCCCATCTCGTATTTAGTTTCTATGTTACTATTACCCATGTGCATAATTTTGCGCTTCTCAATATTAAAAGGCATTTCCTAGTCGTTTGACCACACAAAAAGTATTCCCAAATCCCCTCTAATAATTTCCCGCTGGCTTTCATTACCCACCCTTCCTGTCAATTTGGTATTATCCGCAAATTGAAAAAATTTACTTTTGACATCGTCTTCTAGATCATTTATAAAAATTGTAATTGATATGGGCCCCAAAACTGATCCTTGTG
>JANMGZ010000640.1:0-5235 GCA_031374905.1 Dolichospermum sp. OTE_70_metabat_362_sub | reverse complement strand
ACTCCCCCCACTCCCCCCACTCCTCTTCTCCCTAACTTCTATGCTCAGTACCTTGATTTTACTGCCGTTAATTGGTGCGGCATGTATTGGTTTCTATCCTTTTGGTATTACTCCTAAACTAGCCCGAATCATAGCTTTTGTCTTTAGCGTGATTATTTTTTTATGGAGTATTTTTCTAGCAACTCAGTTTAATCCTGGAGAAATTGGTCAACAGTTTGCTGAATTATTACCTTGGGTAGATGCTATTGGCTTAAACTACAATTTGGGTGTAGATGGTTTATCTCTACCGTTGCTAATTCTCAATGGATTATTAACTTGTATTGCCATTTATAGTAGTGATGAATCTCAACAACGTCCGAGATTTTACTACTCTCTAATTCTGCTATTAAGTGCTGGAGTAACTGGAGCATTTTTGGCACAAGATTTATTATTATTCTTCCTGTTTTATGAGTTGGAATTAATCCCTCTATATTTGTTAATTGCGATTTGGGGGGGAGAAAAACGGGGTTACGCGGCTACGAAATTTCTGATTTATACAGCTTTTTCAGGAATCGTCATTTTGGCCAGTTTCTTAGGTATGGTGTGGTTAAGTGGTTCTCCCAGTTTTGGACTAGCAACATTAAACGCCCAATCTCTACCTTTAGCAACGCAAATTTTACTCCTTGTCGGCATTTTAGTAGGTTTTGGCATTAAAATTCCCCTCGTTCCCTTCCATACTTGGCTACCAGATGCCCACGTGGAAGCCTCCACACCTATATCTGTGCTGTTGGCTGGGATATTATTAAAATTAGGGACTTATGGCTTACTGCGATTTGGGATGAACTTGTTACCAGACGCTTGGGCTTATGCAGCACCTTGGTTAGCTACATGGGCGGTAGTTAGCGTTTTGTTTGGGGCATCATGTGCGATCGCTCAAACAGACATGAAAAAAATGGTAGCATATAGTTCTGTCGGACACATGGGCTATGTCTTGTTAGCAGCAGCCGCATCCACACCCCTTAGCGTCTTGGGTGCAGTTATGCAAATGATTAGTCACGGATTAATATCCGCCATGTTATTTCTGTTGGTAGGAGTGGTTTACAAAAAAGCTGGTAGTCGGGATTTAAATGTCATTCGGGGACTACTTAACCCAGAACGAGGTTTACCCGTTATTGGTAGTTTAATGATTTTTGCCGTCATGGCCAGTGCAGGTATACCGGGAATGGTAGGATTTATTTCCGAATTTATTGTTTTTCGGGGCAGTTTTGCAGTTTTCCCCGTGCAAACATTGGTAGCAATGCTCGGAAATGGTTTAACTGCGGTTTACTTCTTAATTCTCTTAAATCGTGCCTTTTTTGGACGGTTATCAGCGGAAGTTAGTAACTTACCTCGTGTCTATTGGAGCGATCGCATCCCTGCAATCATCTTAGCAGTAGCGATCGTGATTTTCGGCATTCAACCCAATTGGTTAGTCCATTATACCCAAGCCACAATTACCACAATGATAAAAATGAATAATCATCATCTAATAGCAAGTCGGGAGTTATTGGATTCTTAACTTTTTGAGAAAAATAATCACCAAAACAAGATCATCATAGCCATCAAAAAAATCGAAAAAATCATAGTTCAGACAGTTGAATTCCAGGAGAATTGACATAATGAAAACTCAAAAAAATCCCCCTTACAACCCTCTAGCTGAATATATTCAACGCTTACAAACTGGTGAAGCCTTACTTAAAGATACTCCCGAAAACGTTTTAGAAGTTGTTGGCATTCTCAAAAGTTATGGTGTAGTTTTAGATGCCTATTCTCAAAATCTTATTTATATTGCTGAACATCAATTTTTAGTATTTTTTCCCTTCTTTAAATATTTTAATGGTGATATTTCTTTTGCTAAATTGTTCCGTCATTTATCCCATGATCGGATTAATTTTGAATATGCCGAATATTGTCTAAAAGCCATGATGTGGCATGGTGGCGGCGGTTTAGACGCATATTTAGATAGCAAAGAACTTCAAGACAGAGCTAAAGCTGTTATAGATGCTAAATTTAAATATAATCCCCTCATTTGGGGACTAAATGAACTGTTTCCTGAATTTTTAATAGAACAGTTACGAGTCTCTGCTTATTACACTGGATTAGGTCAATTTTGGCGAGTTATGGCTGATATGTTTCTGAGTCTATCAGATCGCTATGACAACGGCGAAATTAAATCAATTCCCCAAGTTGTAGAACATATTAAACTGGCTTTAGTTGCAGATGCAATGACACCAATTACATATAGTGTCAAAATCGGTAATAAAGTCTATGATCTGATTCCTAAATCAGTTGGTTTAACCTTCCTTGCAGATACCGCAATTCCTTATGTAGAAGCGGTATTTTTTAGAGGAACACCATTTTTAGGAACAGTTTCTTTAAACGCGCAAGCATATCAAGTTCCTCCAGATCAATCTCGATTCCAATATGGTGCATTATACGCAGATCCTTTACCTATTGGTGGTGCAGGTATTCCTCCCACATTGTTAATGCAGGATATGCGCCATTATCTACCAGAATATTTACATAATATTTATCGTCGTAGTCGTCGCGGTGAAGATGATTTGCGAGTGCAAATTTGTATGAGTTTTCAAAAGTCCATGTTTTGTGTAACTACAGCCGCAATTTTAGGACTTTTACCTTATCCCTTAGATACTCAAGATTTATCTGAACAAAAAAATAATCAAATCTATTTAGAAAAGTGGTTAGCAAGATTAGAGAATTCACAATTATTAGCAGTGAATAAATAGGATAATTATGATTTAAATTGTTAATTCAATTTGAGTACGAGCATCTGTAATTAAATCTAGCCAATTATCTGAACGTTGTTGAGGTTGATATTACCATTTAAGTCAATGTAAAAGTAGGTAAATTAATTGACGATGTTTTTAGTTTTCAATAAAAGTAGAAATTCCTTGATTACGATTTTATGGATCTAACTCTAAAGTTCTACCTGCGTTATCTTCTGCTAATGCTGCTGCTGCAAGTTTAGCAAGTAGATCATGAGATTTAGCGAATGCTTGATTCCAAATAACTTCTTCTTCTAGTTCTTCGAGGATAAGTAAAGCAATTCTGTTTTGTTCAGTTTCAGGAAGTTTCTTTATTTGGGCGATCGCTTTTTCGAGTAATTGAGTCATAGTTGTAAAGTCGCTGTAAATAAGGCTTGTTAACTATTGTAGGTGAGTGCGATAGCGCGACCTAGTAATCGCTCTGTTAGATTTTACGGATAGACATCGCTAGGCTAACTGTATATGCTGTATCTAAAACTACATTAATAACAGTTGCTTACTCTATTTACAAGTACATTTGTTCTGCGTTAGAAGAATATGATATTCTCAATTTTTCAATAGGAGTAAATTGTATGTCAAATCATAGCGGAAGTTATATGTTAAATGAAGTGATTACAATCTTGAAACGTGAGCATTGTTTTGAGCATTTGGATCAAGAAAAGAAGCAAAATCTGATTGAAGAAATTGTCAAACTAGCTCGTTATGAAGATGATTGTAATTCGGGGGAAATTTTGGAAGGACACACAGACTATTTTAAAATCTGTTATTGTTGTTTGGCGAAAACTAATGATCTTGAATCTGGTCTTTGTCTAAAATGCAGGTGATAGGTTATGGTCAAATAATAACTTTATATTGGCAACATTAATTAGCATTTATCTTTCTCTATCAGCCGCATAGCTAAGACAAGGTAAAATATTTTCTGATAATAGACTTAACTTAAACAATTTGACGAAGTGACAAAACTATGAGCTTTAATATTACAGATGAGGTTTTGCAGAAAATCGGAATGTCTGACAAACAATTAAAGCAAGAAATAGCAATTTTGCTATTTGAGCAAGAACAGCTTAATTTAGAAGAAGCGACCAATTTTGCAAAAGAAGTGATTATTCATCCAAATCAGCCAGAGATATTTTCACACAATTACAAACACCCAGCCAATCAGGTTCTGACAAATGACCAATTAAAATCAAATTGGCTGAAGGTGGAAGGGTAACAATATAACTGCGAAAAATAGATGCAACCCGCAAACCTGCATCCGACCAATCTTGAAGTATATAGTCAGTAACACCTAATGTTTTTGTTTGAGAGGTGATTAATCCAATGATTACATCAGGACGATTTGCATGATAAATTGCAGATGACAAAACTACAGCCGGACGGCGTTTAATACCTGTCACACCAGGAAAATCAACCGTTACCACATCACCAGAATTAAATGTCACTTTGTTATTTCCTCACTTTCTGGAAATATCGAAGCACCATATTGTAAAGAAAAAGATGTGATCTCAAGTTGGTCTTCTTCTGTCCAAGTATCACTTTCATCAATAATAGATAAATTCTCCTCAACTAAATTAGTTTCTAAGGCTTTGAGGATGAGTTTAGCAATTATATCTTGTTCAGTTTCAGGAAGTTGCTTTATTTGTTTAATGGCTTCTTCAAGTAATTGAGTCATAGTTTTTACCGTTAATCATTATCTATTATATTAGATATGAGATAGCCAGACACAGCCAGGGAATAAATTCCCTGTCTAAAAGCAAAAGTCGGTTAAAACCGACTCATGAAAAACGCAAGTTTCTAACGCACAAACATCATCAAAAAATTACGTCCAACTAGATAAACGGGGAACTTTTATTAATTCTTGACTAAGGCTATCGTGAAGATGACCGTTAGTAGCAAGTATTCTTCCCGATTCAATTTTAATCGGAGTCCCATCATAAGCGGTGACATTTCCTCCCGCTTCCTGAACTAATATTATCCCAGCCGCAACGTCCCAAGGAGCAATTCCCCTTTCCCAATAACCATCAACTCGGCCACAGGCTACATAAGCTAAATCCAAAGCTGCTGCACCGTCACGTCTGACACCTTGAGTAAGATGGGTAAGATGACAAAACTCTGCATAATTGTTATCAGCAGTTTCCCGTCTATCATAAGCAAATCCACTGACTAACAGACTTTTACCTAATTCCGCTGTTTGGGAAACCTGAATAGGGCGACGGTTACGAGTTGCACCTAAACCAGCAGCAGCCCGAAATAATTCATCACGAAAAGGGTCATAAATTACCCCCACCTTGGGTACACCGTGAATCAGCAAGCCAATGGAAACGGCGAAACAAGGATATTGATGGGCGTAATTAGTTGTACCATCGAGAGGGTCAATAGCCCAGAGAAATTCATTATCTTGATTTCCCAATTTTCCCGACTCTTCAGCCAG
>JANMGZ010000604.1:0-6936 GCA_031374905.1 Dolichospermum sp. OTE_70_metabat_362_sub | reverse complement strand
TTGCAAAACTTTACCCTGTAATTCGCTAAGTTCAGCAAAAGTTAAATCCACATCAGTAACTTTATCACCATCTAGGCGAACACCACCTTCTTGAATTTTCCGTTTACCTTCAGCGTTACTTTTGCACAAACCAGTAGCACCAAGAATATAAGCTAATTTAACGGGAAATTGCAAAACAGTAGCTAGAGAAAATTCCGGTAATGCTCCCTCCTTCCCACCACTTTTAGCCGCTTCCTTCGCCTCATTAGCCGCTTGTTCGCCATGATACTGACGGACAATTTCCCAGGCAAGATATTCTTGGGCGTAGCGCGGATTTTCTGGCAAACTATCCAAAGGTAAATCTGTGAGTAATTCAAAATACTGTGCCAGTAAATTATCTGGCACACCTTGAAGTTTTTGATACTTTTGGGAAGGATGTTCACCCAATCCCACATAATTACCTAAAGACTTAGACATTTTTTGTACACCATCAGTCCCAATCAAAATTGGTAATAACAGCCCAAATTGAGGTTTTAAATTAAAATGGCGTTGTAGATCTCGTCCCACAGCAATGTTAAATTTTTGATCAGTTCCCCCCAATTCCACATCAGATTTCACAGCCACAGAATCATAACCTTGCATCAGTGGATACAGGAACTCATGGAGAAAAATGGGACTCTCTTGTTTATAACGTTCCGCAAAACCTTCCTTAGCTAACATTTGGCCTACCGTCATAGTAGAAAGTAACTCCAAAGTTTTCCCCAAATCTAGACAAGAAAGCCATTCTGAGTTATAACGTACCTCTAACCGACCAGGAGTATCAAAATCTAAAATAGGACGCACTTGGTCAAGATAAGTTTGAGCATTTTGTGCTACATCAGCTTCTGTTAACTGACGACGCACCTCTGATTTACCAGTAGGATCACCAATCCGCGCCGTAAAATCGCCAATAATAAGAACCGCTGTATGACCAGCATCTTGAAAAGCCCGCAATTTCCGTACAGGTATACTATGACCAAGATGAATATCTGCCCCAGTCGGGTCAATACCTAGTTTAATTCTTAAAGGACGGTCAGAATTGAGCAAGTGCTTTTCCAGACTTTCCGTGTCATTATCACCATCATGGGGTTGCGGAAAAATTTCTGCCACACCACGATGCAACCAAGAGAAACTTTGCGTCATACTAAGAAATTCGCTATTAACTATACTTTCCAGTCTAAAAGTTAAGTTTGTTATGTTCACAAACCAATTATCTGTTCTTTCTCCTGCCAGATTACTATAATTGCAAAAAATTAACTGTCTTTTTCCCTTTAATGAATTACATTTAAATTTACAAGTGAGGAAGTGAGATCGCCGTGTCGTCTAGGACTTTTGCAAACAAACAACCACAAGAGCAGGAATCATCTGGATTTGAGTTTTTTAAAGGAGTAGGTCAGGTAACTGGCGGTACTCTGTTATCCATAACACTCTTAACAAGCTCTATTGTCGCGGGAACACTAGTAGGTTTAGCAATTAGTTTCCGTAATTTACCAGATGTTAGACAGATAAAAAACTTTTTTCCTTCTGAAACAACTTACATTTATGATATAAAAGGCAAACTTTTAACCGGCATCCACGGAGAAGCTAACCGAGAAGTAGTACCACTAAATAAAGTTTCCCCCAACCTGAAACGCTCAGTTTTAGCCAGTGAAGATGGTCACTTTTACGATCATCATGGGATTAATCCCACTGGTGTTGGCCGTGCCATCGTAGTCAATATGGTAGCAGGTGGAGTCAAAGAAGGTGGTTCTACCATCACCATGCAGTTGGTAAAAAACCTATTTTTGTCTCAAAAACGGGCTTTTACGCGGAAATTAGCGGAGGCTGTCCTAGCAATTCGTTTAGAGCAAATTCTTAGCAAAGACGAAATTCTAGAAATGTATCTCAATCAAGTTTATTGGGGTCATAACAACTACGGTGTACAAACAGCAGCCCGCAGTTATTTTAATAAATCAGCAGAATATTTAACTTTGGGTGAATCAGCCATGATGGCAGGTTTAATCCAAGCGCCAGAGGAATTCAGCCCTTTTATCAGCATGAAATTGGCCAAACAGAAACAAAAAGAAGTTCTGGGGCGAATGATTGAGTTAAATTGGATTACCCAAAAAGAATATGATGATGCCCTCAAGCAAGAAATTAAACTGGGTAAAATCAGGTCTTTTCAAGGTAGTGCCTCGCCTTATATTACCAATACTGTAGCCCAAGAGTTGGCGAAAAAATTCGGTCGTGATGCCTTGCTTAAAGGCGGAATGCGCGTACAAACTACTGTTGATGCTAAATTCCAATCAATGGCTGAAGAAACCATCAAGGATTGGCATGAAAAGCTCCGGTCCCAAGGGTTATCTAGGAATCAAATGGCTTTGGTCGCAATTGATCCTCGTACACATTTTGTTAAAGCTCTAGTCGGTGGTGTTGATTCTAAAAGTAGTGAATTTAACCGAGCTACCCAAGCTCAGAGACAACCTGGTTCTTCATTTAAACCTTTTGTTTACTATGCTGCCTTTGCCACTGGTAAATATGCACCAAATAGCACAGTCATAGATGCTCCAGTTAGCTACCAAGATGGAAATGGTTGGTATTATCCGAAAAACTACGATGGTAGTTTTTCGGGAGCGATGTCAATTCGCACAGCCCTTGCCCAGTCTCGTAACATTCCGGTGATTAAACTTGGTAAAGCGGTGGGGATGAATAAAGTCATTGAAACCTGCCGAACTTTGGGGATTATGAGTCCAATGGAACCAGTTACTTCTCTACCCTTGGGCGCTATTGCTGTCACTCCCTTAGAAATGACTAGTGCTTATGCTACATTGGCTAATTATGGTTGGCAGTCACCATCTACTGTCATTGTCCGTATTACTGATAGTGCTGGTAATGTGATTCTCGACAATACACCCAAACCTAAACAAGTTCTAGATTCTTGGGCATCGGCAGCCACTATTGATATCATGACTTCTGTAATTACTGAAGGTACAGGTAAAAATGCTGCCATAAACCGTCCTGCTGCTGGTAAAACAGGAACTACATCCTCTGAAAAGGATATTTGGTTTATCGGTACTGTACCGCAGTTAACTACTGCTGTCTGGGTGGGCAGGGATGATAGCAAACAACTCGCACGTGGAGCAACTGGTGGTGTTATGGTAGCCCCAATTTGGCGTGATTTTATGACAAAAGCGCTCAAGGATGTACCTGTAGAGAAGTTTAAGTCTCCTTCTCAGTTCTCACGTCCTAAATCAAATTAAGGGGTGATTGATAATTGTCAATTGTCAATTGTCAATTATCAATTGTTGCCAGTCATTTTGTTTTTTCCAATTCCGCTTTCATCCTTTCTAAGGTCACGTTCATTTGCTCAAACATTTGTTGTGGAGTTACGCCAAATTGACCTAGTTGAGTTTTGAGTTGCTGTATGGTCATTTGCGCCATGAAATCCTCTGATAGCTCAAAACGCTTCATAAAGACGCGATACCTATCCATCATGGCTTCCATTTGCTCAATAAACAGCTTTTTGCCCTCGCGGTCAAATTTGCCGTAACTGTTGCCAAGCTGAATCAATGCTTGATAATCTTCAAACAACTGCTTGGCTTCGTGCTGAACTATTTCAGAGTCGAAGAATCCCATTTTGCTTTAATTTAACTGAACACTATTACTTGAGTAGCTTCAAATTTTGTCTCTATTCCTATTTTAGTGTAGAAGATTCATCTAGGGAAACTACTTCGATTAAGGTAGAGGTTTTACCGAAATTTCACTACTTGACCTCAAGTGTATAGAATTATGGGAAGTCTTAATTAAGTTTGGTTGATAAAAACTTGCTTAATAACGAAGCTATACCTAAAGCCTTTGACATTGATTGAGGACTAACTGATTCATTTACTGGGATTTGCAGGAGGGCAGCGTATTTTAAAGCCAGTGGTTGTTGAGGATTAATTTTTAATGCTTGACGGATGTAGACTTTAGCCATGCCTATAAATTTTTGTTGAAAATATACTACCCCTAGCAGTGCATAGTAGTCACTATTAGTTAAATCTAATTTAATAGCATCTCGCAGTTCTTGTATTGCTAAGTTCCACTTTTGTTGATTGGTATATTCTAAAGCTCTCTCATAGTAACTTTGGGCATAGTTTATTGGCTTTGGGTTGGCAGTTGTGTTTAAAGATGAGATATTTGCAGCTTGTAGGGTTTCTACAGGGGGAATGTTGGATTGATGTTCATTATCCGGTGAACGATTTGTTTGTTGGCATGATAAGTAAACTATATTTAAAGCACTTAATTGCTGTGTTACCTGATGTGATTGGTGCAGTGTATCATATTGAGCGGATGAATAGGATGTAACTAGTTCTTCGTAAAATAATTCTGCTTCTTGAGCAGACATTGTTGCTATTACCTGAATCATAGAGGCCTGCATCGCCACAGCTTTCTGTAGATCTAAAACTTTTGCTTCTGAACGTAGTAACTCTATGGTATTTAGACGTTTTTTTGTTTGTTTAAGTTGTTCATAGGCTGGGTTTATCAATTGTGTAAATACTGCTTGAGCTAATTCCTGATCTGGTTCGTTCTTATTGATACAGTTATCAGGATGTAGTAGCTTTGCCAAAACATAATAGCGTTTGCTGATTTGACGTTCATGACTATTTACTGATACGCCTAATACAGCATAAGGATCAAAAAGCAGGTTTAACCATTCTATTGATAGTAAATTTTGCGACATTATAGTATTGTTTACAAATAAAATTTTATGGCTACTGAATCAAATGGCTTTATGCCAATAGGTTTAGTTTGTTAGGCTCTTGAGTACATAATGTGCAAAATCTAAACAAAAAAATCTCATAAAGTTTGCTATGTATGATAAATGAGCCATCTTTTTAAACATTATGGCAAAATATTTTCTCTTTACCCTGTTCCCTGTTCCCTTTTACTGACTGGTAATTTAGTATAACAAGTACCAAAGAGCAGTTTGTTAGTGATGAGATAAGATGTTTTAGTTAATTTTACTGTATTAGCTATATATCTAAAATCAGACATAAGTTTAGCTATGTTGATTCTGATGAAATTGCTATGCTGACTGTTTGTTTGGCATTAACAACTATAGGATGGGAGAGATAGAAATCATCTTTTATTTTGGAAAAAGGCAACTTAGATATTTATCTCATTTCTTTGTGCGTTACATAAATTTGCAAATTAGATGACAAATCAAATTATGATGGATATGAATAAAATGATATTAACTAACCGAAAAAGCCGAAGCATTGCCGCTATTTTAGCATTTTCTGGGACATTAACGATTTCAGGTTTACATAAATTCTATTTGGGACAGCCGCTTTGGGGAATACTGTATGTTTTGTTATCTTGGACACCGATTCCTAAGATAGCCAGTGCTATTGAAGGAGTTTGGTATTTAACTCAAGAGGAAGAAACTTTTAATCGGTATTTTAATTTAGGTGAGCCAACAGCTAAGGTATCACCCCAGGTTGGTAATCAAGTGGAATCAATTGCTAATGCTTTACGTGAGTTGGAAGCATTGCGTCAAGATGGATTAATTTCTGAGTATGAGTTTGAGCAGAAACGTCGGCAAATGTTAGAGCAAATCTAGGGAGATTGAGAATCGGGGACAGTTAAGAGCGGGAATCAGAAAGAGTTTTTTTGAAAAAGATTGATTTTAGTATGAATAACTGGCTACCTTTAAATCTGAAATTACAAAAGCTCCGAGCCAAGCTGCTGAATGACCCCTATTATCGGTTGCAATCAGGGGAAGATGTGCAAATGGCGGCTGACTTAGGTTTGGGTATTGATGCCAATCAGGCAACTGTAGATGATTGGTTGCGTTTACCTGGTTTGTCCATTCACCAAGGGCGATCGCTTGTGGAACTTTCCCGCGCTGGTGTGGTATTCTACTGTATTGAAGATATAGCGGCGGCTTTAGGTGTACCACTACAGCGATTAGAACCCCTCAAGCCTCTGCTGAATTTTAATTATTATGATCATAATTCTCTAGATAAACCTCAGCAAATTAACCCAAACACTGCTTCAATAGAGAGTTTAACTAAAATTCCCTTTATAGATTTATCTCTAGCACAGACAATTGTAGAAAACCGTTTAGCTGCTGGCCATTACCTAAGTTTAGCAGATTTTCAACAACGGCTAGAATTACCAGGGGATGCGATCGCTCAATTGATGTATTATTTGCGGTTTCCGTAGGGGCGCAGGGCCTGCGCCCAGTCCAGTCCGTGAGTCCTGCGCCCAGTCCAGTCCCTGCTAGATTAAGCCAATACGATCAAGAGGCCAGAAGCGAAATGTGGCGCGACCGATGACATTTTGACGCGGGACAAAACCCCAGTAGCGAGAGTCATTACTATCATTTCGATTATCCCCCATCACAAAAAATGAGCCTTGTGGGACTTTAATTTCTGGAAATGGGCTATTTGGTGGTTCGGCAATGTAGTCTTCAGTTAAGGCTGTACCATTGAGGTAAACTTTGCCCTGTGCAATGCTAATTACTGTGCCTGGTTCACCAATTACCCGTTTAATAAAGGCTTGGTTTTGAGAATATCCGCGTTTTTGTAATTCTGGTGGTGAGTTAAAAACGACGATATCGCCGATTCTAGGAGGGTGAATCCGGTATGATACTTTTTCTATGACTAAGCGATCGCCTGTGTGCAAAGTAGGATACATTGATTCCGATGGAATCAATCGTGGTTCAGCGATAAAAGTCCGAATTAAAAGAGCTAAACACAGGGCAATAGTTATTAAAACTAAATTTTCCTGCCAACCACTCCTGATGTTTGTTTGTGAAGAAGTATCTTTGATATCACTTTCGTGAGGAGTCATAATTAACGGTGTAAGTAGGAGTTTAGGAGTCAGGAGTCAGGATTTCAGGAGTCAGTATTTCAAGAGTCAGGAGTTCAGGAGTGGAAATAGTCGTAACAT
>JANMGZ010000575.1:0-5093 GCA_031374905.1 Dolichospermum sp. OTE_70_metabat_362_sub | reverse complement strand
AACAAGGTGACTGATAAACCTGTGGATGATCCAGGTAAAGATAGCTTGTTACCAGCAGTTGCAACCAATACTGCTAATGCTTCTAATACTGCTAATTTAGCGCAAATTTGGCAGCAGGTGATGGATAAGGCTAAACCGAACCATCAAAAGCTGTTGGCTCATGCAAATCTGGTGAAATTGCAAGGGTCTAAGGCAATTTTAGAGGTGACACCAGCTTACCTGCAAAAGTTTGAGAATAGCAAAGAGGCGATCGCTAAAATGCTGCAACGAGCTACCCAAAGTCCAAAACCCCTGACTGTGTTGATTAAAACTGCCAATCTCAGTAATAATGGGAGGGTCAGAGGATGATTGTCTTGCTCACTGGTGATGACGAATACGCAATTCAGTCACAGCTAAACCAGTACAAGGCAGAAATTGATACCCAATGGCTGACTCTATGCTATCACCGATTTCCGGCTATTCAGCTTGATAAAGCTTTGAGTGTAGCTCGGACTCGTTCCCTGACTGATGGTAAAAAACTGGTGATTGTGGAAAATTGCCACCTCAAGCAGTGGGGTGATACGGAGTTAGAAACTTTGCAACAGTTGGTGCAAGTGCCTGATTCAACAATTTTGGTGTTTGTGGCTAATAATGTAGATAAGCGGTTGAAGGTCTACAAGCATCTGGTCAAGTATGGGAAGTTGTTGGAGTTTTCGTTGATACCACCTTGGCGGTATGATTTAATTGAACAGGCGATAGTTTCGCTGGCTGCAAGACTCTACACGAACACTACAGATAATGCTGTTACAGCTAAGAAAATTAAACTGCTGTTGTCGGAGGATGCGGTGACATATTTAGCACAAGCTATTGGTAATGATATGACTCGTGCTGCTTCTGAGTTACGCAAATTGTCTATCTATGCTCAGGGTAGAAAATTAGAGCTTGCAGAGGTACAGGAGTTAGTTCCATGTCAAACTCAGAATAGTTTACAATTGGCTGCGGCTATGCGTGAAGGAAAAAGCCATCAAGTTTTGCAGTTGCTGGATGATTTACTGTCTCGTTGTCAACCTTTAATGGTGATTGTCAGCACTATTTTAACGCAGTTTAGAACTTGGTTATGGGTGAAGTCTGCGATTGTTTCTGGGGTGAAGAAGGATGGTGAATTAGCTCAATTGTGTAATATCAGTAATCCTCATCGTATTTACTATTTGCGTCAGGAGGTAGCAAATATAAGTATCAATGCTTTGGCTAGGGCGGTGACTATGATTTTGGATTTGGAGATGTCTATTAAGAGGGGTGCTGATGGTAGGGATTTATTGGTTGTGATTCTTGGTGTTTGTAGGTTATTTCAGGTAGTTTAATCAGGAGGAAGTTGAGGGAGAATTTTGGATTTTGGATTGGATGTTTAATGTCGGTCTAAAATCCAATTTTATTTATAATAATATTAGTAGCAAACAAGAAGTTTACAGGTTATGTTTCTCTTTTAAATATTCCCATTTAGCCTGATCTGGATCAAAGTCTGGTGGTATAGGTGGGGAATTTTCAAAGAAACTCTGAAATGCTTTTATCCTGGATTTTCTCTTTGGTGTTTCTGGTGCTGGTTCACTGGCTGGGGTTGTGGTATTATCAAGCGTTTCAGTAGCTTGCCAAAGTACAATTTCTACATCTCCAGGAGGTAAATTCAGAGGTTCGGTAATTACCAAGTAACCAGATAAATCAATTTTTCCTTTGAGTTTGTATGCTTGCATGATGCTTTTCCTATCACTCTGTTTCTAGATTATCTGGTGTTGCTATTATAATTCACCAATTAGAGTAAATGCTGCCCACATTTTTGGACAATTGCGATATTGTTCTATTAACGTTAGCATAGCTTGGCGTAGTGCTTGAGCTTTATTCATTTTGTTCTGAAGATTTTGATAAAAATCAATCATTAACAATTTAGTTGGATTGTCGTTGACTTCCCAAAGAGAGCCAATAACACTTGGAATACCTGCAAAAAAAAGACAATAAGACAAACTTACTATACCATCATTTCTAATTGCTCCTAATCCTGTATTACAACCACTGAGAACTACTAGTTCCGCGTTTAATTCCAATTCTAATATGTCAGATGAAGTAAGAAATCCAGAATCTTTATCTGACGGAGCCAAAGCGATAGCTCCCGGAATACCAGATTGGTCAGTTAAAGAGCATTCCCCATGAGTTGCTAAATGAATTAACTTGGCTTTTGGTAAAAGTTCTATAATATGTAATTTTGTTGCATGATTACCAATAATAGCTTCTGTTTTGAATAAAGCCGCAATTTCCTCTGCTTCCTCTTGAGAATGTGGTAGTGAACCTAACTGTTTTGGTGGTTTTGAGAAGGGAATTATAGGCATTGTTGGATTACCTACTACTAAGGCATCAATATAACTATCTTTATCTTCCCAAACTTTACTTCTAATTCGCTGCTTTTGATTTTGGGTAAATTCTAAGCTCTGAATAGATGGAGCTATTGATATCGTATGCTGTTCTATTAAAAATTTGCCTGTACTATCTTGTAGTGCTGGGAAAGGAACTAGATACAGTTCATGTTGCGGAATAAAAATAACTTGAGATTCTGGATCTGTTGGGAGAACATCTTGGATTGGTAGAATCAGGTATTCATAAAGTTTTTTTACATAATAACGAGCATCAGTCCATGATGAATTATCAATTTCTTGGTTAGCTTTTTTAGCAATCTCTCTTAAAGATGTTTCGTCTTCTAGTAAAGGATTTAGATCGATATTGCGAAAGATAATTTCACCAGAAGGTTGAATCACCCAAATGTAAAGAGCGTATGAATATATAATGGAATACTCAACAATAGTAGCGTTGTAGTCTAAAGAAATTTTTTTAATTTTTTCTAAAGATGGCAATTGATTATCAAACTTTGTAGGTATGGTAACAAAACGTTTAGATAGTAATTCTATAAATGCTCTAGCACGACCTCTTTCTGCTATTTCCAGAGCTTCAGAATATTTATTCTGCTTTACCAGAACTTCCTGTAATAGAAAATATACATCTACTTGTGTATCGAATAACATTACCTGATCATTATAGTTTAATCCATTACGTAATAATTCATGAAGACAAATTGCCTTTTTTAATATATTTTCTGATTCTAATAATTGATTATTTTTGTAATACCAAAATCCTAAATTTAATGAAGCATCTATTTCTAATTTTACTTCTCCTATTTGTTTTGAAATATCTAGTTGTCTTTGGCAATAATCCAATGCTTGTTTGTATTCTTGCAAATAATAACAAGCTCGACTGAGACCACTAAATAAATAAAGTTCTTCTCGTAAAGAGCAATTTTTGTACCTAATACTTATAGCTTGATTATAGTAATCTTTAGCAACTTGGTAATTTTCCATTGAACGGTAAACGTTCCCAAGATTGATTAATACCTTAAACTGTTCAACATAATTATTCTTATATTGCGATATTTTTTGCAAAGACTGTTGATGATGCTGAATTGCTAGAGGATATTCCTTCTTAGAGTGATAACAGATGCCCAAATTCATTAAAGATATTGCTTGTCCTATTATATCTTGTATTTGCAGTTTAATTTTCAAGGATTTGTCATGATATTCAATCGCTAAATCATATTTACCAAGATTATTATAAATATTTCCTAAATTTCCTAGAGTTTGAGCATATTCTTTAGAATGAGTATTTAATATACTTAAACTTTGTTCCTGACACTCTATAGCTTTTTGGTATTGACCTAGCGATTCATAAATTGACCCTAGATTAACTAAAGCTCTATATTCTTGATGTATATCATGATTTTTTATTGACAATTCTATGGATTTTTGATGATGTTTAATTGCTTTTTCTTCCTGACCAATCAAGTGAAAACTATTCCCTAGATTACTTAAACATTGAGCTTCCAAATCAAAATAGTTTCTACATTTTGTGATTTCTAAACAATTCTGATAAGCAGTAATTG
This sequence comes from Dolichospermum sp. OTE_70_metabat_362_sub, assembly GCA_031374905.1. Lineage (GTDB taxonomy): Bacteria > Cyanobacteriota > Cyanobacteriia > Cyanobacteriales > Nostocaceae > Dolichospermum. Next base: position 1,138 of record JANMGZ010000575.1, on the reverse strand, counting down.
ATGGATCATAATTTCCTTGACGTTGATAAATATTGCCTAAATTAAGTAAAGCTTTACTTTCCAATTTTGTATTTTCAATAGATTTCGCTAAATTTAACTGCTGAAGATGATAATTTATGGCTTGATCATATTGTGACTGTTCATAACAAATACAACCTAAGTCATTCAAAAGCTCACATTTTGCTTCAAATAGTTCTTCGTATTGTCTGGCGATATTAAGAGCCTCTATGTAGGATTGTTCAGCTAATTTATATTCACTTCTTCTATATAAATAGAAATCACCTATTTCTTTTAATGCTTTCAATTCTATTAAATAATCTTTATACTTTCTTGCGGCTTTTAACGATTCTTTGAATTTTTGAAAAGAGGCTTCATATTTACCTAAAGACTTAAAAGTTATACCAATCCAATATAGACAGGTAGCTAAACCATTCCAGCATCTAATATCTTGATTTACATCTTGCACCAATAAAAATAAATGTAATTTAATTACACAGGATGAGTATAAATCCCAACCCTTTGAGTTGGCGATAAAAATCACTAAACACAAGGTAGCCTTATCACTCATCTTTTTAGCTTGCCTGGATTTGTAAGGTGAAGTATAAGATATCAATTGATAAATTTTTAAGGCTTGTTGTAAAAATACCAAAGCTTTTTCAGGCTGATTATATTTATCTAATTGAATAATTCCTTGTTGAAAAAGTTTTTTTGCCTCATTACACTTTAACAAGTTATAAGAAGTAACTTCAGAGACAGCACCTTTATTTTTAGCTTTCATTTTGTTATTCCTGTAGAATTAGAATCTCGATAAATGTGGATGGTCAGGTGAGCGTGAGATAAAAAAATGTGGTAAATTAACCTAAAAATAGCTGTAATAATACCCCAGTAATTACTCTTTTGACAGTAAAGATAAAATTATCATAATTGATATATGCAAAGTTTAGGTAATTGCAATTCTTAACATCTTCCCCCAATGGGGGATTTATGAGGGCAATGTTCAAAAAACACCACCATGAACACGCCCAATTACAACTTATTGCTACAAAGCCTGTGGACACCACCTACCACACCCATTGCCGAAAATTCCCACTCAAATAATCATCCCCCAGAACCAACAGAAATCACCGAATTTCTAGGA
>JANMGZ010000573.1:0-4566 GCA_031374905.1 Dolichospermum sp. OTE_70_metabat_362_sub | reverse complement strand
CTTTTCGCAGTCGGGAAGGTATGTAATGGATGTTTTTTGGGATAAATAGACTGAACAAAGATGCGATTTGCAATCTTTTGAGGATCATCCAAATCTGAATCTAAGGACGTTAAAGCTTGTTGACGCGAAAGTGCAAACTCTTTTTCTGGAAAGGTACTATTTCTAATTACGTCCGTCAAAGTCCCCAGCAAAACGGGTAAATCCACCGCTAAACTACTACCTTTAATCCGCACACCTTCACGAAAAGCTTCAAAGTCCAAATTAGCGCCTTTTGCCTCTAATCCTCCGGCAATAGTCCGCATATCTTTATTTTTAGTGCCATTCATCAGATTTACTGCCACTAAAGAGGCTAATCCTCCCTGATTATCTGACTCAAATTCTGTTCCGGCTTTGATATATCCGCTTAAAGTCACTGTTGGCGTAGTTTTATCTGGCAATAGTAACACGCGTAACCCATTAGCAAATTGCAACTGTTGGGGAATTTGTCTTGCTTCCGTTTTGGGTAATATATCTAAAGGTGGTAAATATTTCTTTACCTCCGCTGGAACTACAGCCACATCAACCGCAAAATTCTCTGCGGTTTGCGGTGAATAAGATAAACTTTGGATTGTTTCTACTTGTTTGGTAGGTTCAAAAAATCCGACTTTCCGCGCTGCTGGTTGCAAGTATTTATTGATAACATTTGTAATATCAGCAACTTGGACTTTCCGAATATTTGCCAAGTGGTTTTCTGTATATTGATAATTGTCTGTCGTGATTTGATCATTACCTAATTGCATAGCTTGATTGGTAATATCACGGTTATTTAAAATAACTGAAGCTGTTAATTGGGTTTTTGCTCTTTCTACCTGTTCGGCTGTCACACCGACTTTAGCAAGTTTCCCTAACGCCTTTATTACCGCTGCATCAATTTTAGTTAAATCCTGATTTCCTGCCGCAGTCACTAACATTTCATACCAACCACCAGCACGTAAACTAGCCACATTGCCAGAAACATTATTAGCTAAACCCGATTCTACCAATTCCTGATATAAGTAAGAATTTTTACCCGCAGTCAAAATATAATCTATGACTTCCAAAGCGGGAATATCTGGTTGATTGATTTGGGGAAGTGGGTAAATTAGTTGGAGTAATGGATTTCCCCCCGGTTCTTGCAATTTAATCACAGGTGCAGGAGTAGCGGCAGGTAATGGAGTTATGAGATGATGGGGTGAGTATTGGCGTTTAGGAATTTTCCCAAACACAGCTTGGACATTTTTCAAAGTTGGTGCGGTGTCAAAATCTCCTGCAATTACCAAAACAGCATTGTCAGGACTATAGAATTTTTGGTAATATTCCCGTACTTGGTCAACTGTGAATTTTTCCACATCAGCTTTAGTCCCACCAATAGGTAATCTATAGGGATGATCTGGAAAAACCGACATCATCACAGCGCGATTTAAACGATATTCTGGGCTATTTTCATAACCTTGTAATTCAGAAATAACTACTCGCTTCTCACTAGCTAACTGTTGAGGATCAATCAGCGAGTTTTTCATCCTATCAGCTTCTAGCGTCAACAGAGCGGTGAGTTTATCCCGTTCCGCCGTATTATAATATGCGGTTTGGTCATAACTGGTAAAAGCATTAGAATCACTGCCCAAAGCACTAAATAACCGGCCAAATTGAATCGGTCGATTGGTAGTACCTTTAAACATAATATGTTCTAATTGATGAGCGATACCATTAACACCAGGTGCTTCTTGACCTGAGCCAAATTTGTACCATACCTGTACTGTCACCACCGGAGCATTATGAACCTCCTTAGTGATCACAGTTAAACCATTATCAAGGACTGTTTTCCGAACATTTGCTGTAATAGCGAGATTTGGTGTTTCTTTAGCAACTAGTGTTTTCTGAGATTTTTCTCGGTTGGAGTCGTAAGAACGGGTGGAAAAATCCCCTCTTTCTCCGCTAAAAGCAGCATCTTGATTTAACAGAAAAGCCGCTATTACCCAGATACTCAAGATGACTAAAGAAAAGCGATGTCGTTGGGCGATAGAGAAAAAAGACATATCTTTGACGAATAGATATATGTAATTTAAGTTACATATATTGATTGACTGAAAAAATTGGGCAAATGTTTCTGCACCTCATGGAAACTAAAAATGTAGCGATAAAGGAAGAAAATTGTATCGGTCAAAAGGCATGAAGATTGATACTTTTGGTATCTAAAAACACACTTATTTTTGAAATTAAATACAGAACTTGCTTAATCTAGCTTTCACACAATTGATGACCATATCCCATATCTGAGAACTGAAGTGATTGAGATTTCCGTTTATGAAGTGTTGCTGTAATTTACAGCCTATTTACTCAAAAACCGTATAAATTCCAGAGGTAATCCGTCAAAATCGGCGATAAACGCGACTTCCAAGATTTTATCACCAATTTGCTGCTGTGTAGGCTCTAAAAGAATCTTTAGCGGTGGTAAACTTTCTATTGCAGCTAGCCGTATTTTTATACTTTCTAACCAACACGATAAATCTGGTGTGATTTGAGTCACATCAAAAGAAAGATGATAGTAGCCCACATAATGTTCATCATTAAAAGCGTCTGGGGCTGGTTGAGGTTGGGGAATTTGGATGAGTTCAATTCTCCCACCTAAACCTTCCATCCAGCAAGCTAGAGTATAACCGGTAGTGAAGCGATCGCTCACCGTAAACCCTAACTGCTCATAAAAAGCGATCGCTAAATGGATATTTGCCGTTCTAATGGAAGCATGGTGCATAGAATTTTGGATTTTGGATTTTGGATTTTGGATTTGAGATTTTGGATTAATCTACAATCTAAAACCCAAATTGGGGAACAGGGAATAGGGAACAGTAAGATATTTATTTAGACTCTTTCTTCTCTCCTGCCTTTTGCCTCTTGCCTTATTTACTCAAACAACCGAAAATATGGGTAACGCACCGGCACACCAGGTTCTTTATCCAAATCAAAGTTAATTACTTCCCAGCAAGGTTCTGTAACAGAATCGGGGCTAAACTCCACAGGTAAGCCATATAATCGCGCCCCCGTGGCAACTTCTCCTTGTCCAGAACGCCAAGGTGTACTTCGTTCTAAATAGCTACTCATCAAGTCCTGATAACGGTTAGCAACGACAATTCTCGTAGCCCGATAACCTTGAGTATAAAGCTTATCTAAAGCTTCGTGGATTTCAAACCGAATCCCATCAGGATGAGTATGTTGACGATACCATTCACCATCCCATCTGCGCCAATGACGACCAGACTGTAAATGAACCAACTCCCCAGTTTTGGGTTCAGCTTCAAATGCGCCATGACGGGGACATAGATAAGTATCCGTCAATGTCAAAGCCGAAATATTTTGGCGACAGTGAGGACACTGTATTTCAGGGCCAAATATCGGGTACTGAAAGCCTGGATTTATCATGAAGTGCGTATAAACATAGTATTGTTTTTTTGCCAGCACCAGTAGGTTTAAGATTACACTCCTGCTCCACTACTTTAGACAACTTGCTCACTGCTACATAAAAATGAAGATAGTGCCGGAGAACAAGTTTCACAACCGCCTGACGATAGAAGTCCAAAGCTGTGATATTCTGGTTTGGCAACCAGCCCTAAAGGTTGGAGTTTCTCCAGTGTTCCACAGGTACCATATTCATATTCTATCGTGTCTATCTCTTCCGGCTGGAAATCTCCTGAATTTTCTCAAGCTGCTTTTGTGGCAGCCAACGCCGTGATCATTGGTTCTGTAAGCATAGCAGCCAAAGCCAGCGTTTGGTATGGATCTGTGGTTAGAGGTGATGTAGAACGAATTGAAATTGGCGAATGTACAAATATTCAAGATGGGGCAATTTTACACGGTGATCCTGGTGTCCCCACAATATTAGAAGATCATGTCACTGTCGGCCATCGGGCTGTGGTACATTCTGCTCATATTGAAAGTGGTAGTTTAATTGGTATTGGTGCTATCATTTTGAATGGTGTAAGAGTCGGTACAGGCAGCATTATTGGCGCAGGTGCAGTAGTCACTAAAAACGTCCCTCCCGGTTCTCTAGTCATGGGTGTTCCCGGTAAAGTAGTCCGTCAACTCTCAGACACAGAAATCACCGAACTCATAGAACACGCCGAAAAATACCACCAATTAGCCCTCCTTCATGCCGCTAATGGATAATTGGGAAGAGGGGGCAGGGAGAAGATATTTCCCAATGACCAATGACCAATGACTTTTAATCATTCTTTACATAGAACCTTGAAAAAATTCCCCACTTCAGATCACAATAAAAGTTGAGAACTGTTGACAAAACTTAAGATTTTTTAATTTACAGAGGGCTTCTAGATATGGACATTGATAATCGTGTATTAATTGTTTTAGCACCAATAGCGATCGCTGCTGGTTGGGCTGTTTTCAATATCGGTGCTGCTGCTCTTAGACAAGTACAAACCTTTTTGAGCAGAGAAGCGTAATTTAGGGAATAGGGAATAGGTGACAGGGAAGAAGTGAAGAAATTACCAATTATACTCAACACGGCTTAATTATTTGATTGCCGAGTAGGGGTTT
>JANMGZ010000598.1:0-21675 GCA_031374905.1 Dolichospermum sp. OTE_70_metabat_362_sub | reverse complement strand
CCTTTTCCCCGCAAGGGGACGGAAACTTTTTAAGATTTTTAATAGAATAGGGGTCTTCTAGTGCCACTTATCATATTTATATTGAGTTTTCAAGAAAAACAAAATGAAATATGAATTACCAAAGAATTTACATATCCTTAGTTCACTTTTATTAGTAGTTGGTTTAACTTCAATAAGCGATTCTAATGATGTATTAGCTCAAAACTATAATACAGTTGAACCGCTTTGTTATTGGCAAACAGCAGATGGTAGAAAGATAGATTTGAGTAGAATATTGTGTGGTATCAAGCCTACAGAAGCCAAATCTCAAACACAAAAAAATTCTCCTTTGCAAATAGACGAAAAAACACTAGGAGGTCTTGCATACACCTATGCTCATCAATATTGTGACTGGAGAGAAGCAGGAGGTAGAAGCAGAGATGAATCCAAATCAAATGCACTTAGAAAGCTGACTGATACAATCATTATGCTTTACGGTACTGATAGAGCAAACCAAGTTGTAGATAAATTAGACATTAATTTTTTTCAAACCACAGACCGATTAATTCAGCAAATTTGTCCAAAGGATAAATAACCATGATATATTTTTTGGCATTGCAGATAACCATATTGAAGTTGAAAAAAGGAAAAACATAATTCAAACCACCATTAGATGTTTTTCATCACCTTTTCCCCTTGCGGGGACAAAAACCCCAAAACCCCTCCGTGTAATCCAGTAATCCATTTAATCCGTGTTCAGATATACTAAAAGAGAAACTTCAATCATGCGGAATCGTGAACTTCCCCTATCCACCCACACCGCAAATATTACATTGGTTAGCAGCGGGACAACTTGGCAATCGCTTACACCGTTCAATACGCCTATGGGTGATTCTCAATAAACTCTATGGGGAAGAAAACTGGATAAGGGAATTACCAAAAAACTTTACCTATTCCCAACTGCGCGATCGCCTATTCCAATATAATCATCCTAAAACCGAAACTCTTAGTAATTCTCAAATCTCCGCAAACTGTCGAGACACCACCTGTATTTGTCATCAAAATTGCTGGGATATCCTGCAAACATCAAATTGTTACCTATCCCAACCAGAATGGGAACAAGAAATCATCCAACTCACAGGAATCACACCCGAACATTTAGCCGCACAAATTCAACAATCACCCTTTGCAACAGTTCATCGTTCCTTGAGAGATGACTTAAAACAACTTGTCCGCTTAGAATGGTTACAATCACCCCACAAAGGACAATATCAAAGTCTTCCCCCTTCAGAATTACCCACAACCTCCACAAATTCCCAACCCACTTACACCCAACTTTCCCTTACCCAAACCGGGGAAATACTCCACGCATTAGAATCAATATCCTTTGTTCAACCCAACTTAGAAATCATCATTCAAAGCCTGTGGGAACAGATACCTCATACTTCTCCTCCCCCCGAAAAGCGGATATTTCTGCATTTCGACTATATCTTTTCCCCAGAAACCCAAGACAAAGTAGATAATTATCAAGAACAATTAGAACAAATTTGGCGGAAACAAAGTGGTGGTGTTGTCCGCTTTAAACTTTGGATACCAGCTACAGCCAATAAAGTAGAAATTATCGTTTATCCCGTTTGTCTGCATTATTCCCGACGCGCCAAATACCTGAGTGCCTACGGTAGCGATCCCTATGGTAACATAGGATGGCACAATTACCGACTAGACCGCATTGCTTCCGCAAAATTACAGATTCTCTCTTGGGGAAATCCAGAAATTCCCCCAGAATTACAATTAATGTGGAGGAGTGGTACATTACCCACACCAGAGCAAGTTAAACAAGAATTAGCCGCAGCTTGGGGATTTAATTTTTACCTAAAACCGGAATTTCTGATCATTCGTTTTCCCCCAGATTTTGCCCATTGGTATGTAGATAACACCATAAGACACGAATCATTTACACCTGTAACTTACACAGAAATACCGAATTTAATTAACAAGAATATCTCCAAAAACCAACAACAACAAGTATTAAATATAATTAATCAAAAATCTGACAATGACGCTTATTATACAGCATGGATTCGCACAGAAGATATTAACGTTTTAATGCGGTTAAGAGATTGGCGACCAAAAGGAGAAGTAATTGCTCCCTTATCTATCAGGGAAAAGCTTAAAAATGAAGCTTTGCAGGAATTGAGTAATTATCAATTACAGGATATTACGGCTAAATAAGGGGCAAAATTGCCATTCAAAGGCAAACACTATTCATCCTTTCTCTACTGATTCCTAACTCCTGAATTTCATAGCGATTTAGGCGACTGGAAGTCACTGCTACACAGGCAAAACTCACCTATTCCTTCGGAACGCTCCGCGAACGTGGGTTATTCAGTCCGCGTAGGCGGACTTGGTTTGTATAGCCGCTATTTCTAATAGCCAGGGTTTGTTTTTACAAAATTGGGATGCTCCCCTCCACTTCCTCCTCAATCCTAATTCCTTCTTCCCGACTCCTTTTTTATTTTTATCACTTGTGTTATTACAGATAAAAATAACTCACGCTGTATAATTAACCAATCTTCTCAATCAAAACAATATTTTGAGTATTGGCAAGTAGTTCATTTATATTAGCTTAATCAGGGATATGGATATATGTGGCAACAACAAAAAAAAGATAGTGTAATTATCAAACTGGCGTTATTAATGACTATAACTACCAGTCCCATGGTAGCAAATTTATTAATTTCCTTACCCGTTCCCGCAGAATCTAAAAATCAAACTCCAGCATTTCCTTTAGCAAAAAAAGTAGCAAATGGGACTGTAGTTAAAGTTGATGGTTCTATTAACTCTATCATTGTCAACCAAAGCCTAAAAGAAAAATTTGAAACCCAGTTTTCGGGAACTCAAGTAGAAATTAGTGTAAATGGCAATGAAGATGCCGTTAAAGCTGTTTTAGATGGTAGAGTTGATCTAGCATCCCTTGGTCGCAAACTCACCCCAGAAGAAAAAGCGCAAGGGTTAGAACAGGTGTTAGTGCGGCGTGAAAAAATCGCCATTATTGTCGGTATTAATAGTCCCTTTTCTGCCAATTTGACTACTGAACAATTTGCCAAGATTTTCCGAGGGGAAATTACAGAATGGTCAGAACTAGGAAATGCTAAAGGTAAAATTAGATTTATAGATCGTCCTGTCAATAGTGATACTCGCACTTCCTTGAGCGAATACCCAGTATTTAAGACCGGTCCATTGCTAACTGGTAGTAATGCCGTGCAAATGGTCGAAGATAACACAACCGACATCATTAAAGAATTAGGTAATGATGGCATCAGCTATGTATTAGCCAATCAAATTTCTAAACTGTCAGATGTGCGAGTATTAAAAGTACAAAACTACTTACCAGATAATCCTAAATATCCCTTTTCTCAGTCTTTTGTGTATGTTTATAAAGAAAATCCCAGCCCCAAAGTCAGAGATTTTCTGGGATTTATTTTAGCAAAACCAGGAGAAGAATCTATAAAAGCTGCTAGAGAAGCAGAAGCACTGGCTATTGCGGCTAGATCATTACAAAGTATGTCCATTCCTATGGCTGCTACCTCTACAGCCACTCCTACAGCTTCTCAAAATCCATCTATAGTAACGATTCCCTCGACCTTGGCTACACCTCAACCTCCAGAACCTCAAGGAGAAACAGAGTTAGTCAATCCTCTGAATAATCCCTCAATGATTACCAAGAATATGAGGTTTTTCTTACTACTGCCTTTATTTTTGATTGCAGGATTAAGTAGTTTTTTACCTCTATGGTTGAGAAGAAAAAACCGAACTGCTGTAAGCAGCACTTCGCTATCACCGGAAGAGGCGCAACCATCTTCAAATCTAGAAAGCGATTCCCTTTCAGGAACAGATTTTACTCTGTCAGATTCGGAAGTATTCGCATCAATTATCAATAACAACAGCAATGGTAACGGTAATGGTGCAAATAACTATAAAGAAAAAAACTCCCAGGAAATAACAGCTATAGGCAATACAGCCGTCATAGACATACCACAGACAACTTCTGCAAACAATCAAATCAAGGAAATCGCTGAAATTGATCTAGATCTTGGTGAAGTAATTTGGGATACAGAAGCTCCCGTAATTGTCGTCAATAGTCACTTTCCACAAATCCCGAATATTAACCACAACCAAATTAATGCAGATATCCCTACAGATGAATTTAGTAATTCCCTATTAGAAGCACCTGCAACTAAATCTAATCAAATTACATCCCTATCGGAATTACTTGGTATCACCTCTACGCAAGTTAAGTCAGATAGCAGCCTATCAGAAATCTTGAATACAGTCCCTCAAACAGTTACACAGCCACCACAAAATCAAGATTTACTATACGATTTACCATCTGAATTAGGAGAGGCTTTAAACGCTATTACTAGTCAAATAACACCCAAAACACTGGAAATAGAAGAAGAGATATATCCTACTCCGTTGTATCCCACAGCCACAGATGAAGACATAGCAATCGAGCTAGATGCAGATATAGAAGCTTGGACTAATACTAATTCTGTTAATGTGACTGAAGATACGAGAATTATCTTCACACCCCGTACTCCCAAATGGGCTTACCTATCTTGGTATATTTCCGAAAATCATCAACAAATATTACAGAATCAAGGACTTACCACTTTAGCAATCCGCGTTTACGATGTTACCAATCTTGATTTAAGCTATCAACGTCCTCAGTTTGAGGCAGAATACGAATGTGAAACCGCAACATCTAATCGTTATGTGCCTATTTCCAGAGGTGAACGGGACTACATGACAGAAATTGGTTATGTGAATCATGATAATCAGTGGTTGTGTTTAGCGCGTTCTGGTACAGTTCGCATTTTTAGTCGTCCCAGTACAGAATTTTGGGTTGTTGTAGATGCAGAATTAGTTCTTTATGGTGCAACAGAAGAAGGTGCAAATGTCACCATTGATGGTCAAAAAATCAAAGTCAATCCTGATGGTACATTTAAGTTAACTATTCCCTTTGTAGATAACTTAGTTAATTATCATATAACAGCAACTTCTGCCAATAAAGAACATACCAAAGCTATTGATAAAAAGTTTTTTCAAGAACAATAAGAGACTTAAAAAGTAGGTTGGGTTCAGGCTTTGCGAAACCCAACAAAACCAACTATTTTTAATGTTTAATGTTACCTGAGTTCTACCTGAGTTCGACATAAGATAATTTGTGGAAAACTAGCCCCAAGTAGGAGTCTCAGACCCTTATTCTCTCGCTCTTAAAAATCATAACTCCGTTCGCGTAGCGTCTCCGAACTCCGAACTCCGAACTCAGGTTTAATGTTGGGTTTCCTTGCGTCAACCCAACCTACGAAATGATGTTATTTACCAATCATAGCCACAATAATAGATAAAGGCACGTGAAAAAAATAATCTCGTTGAAATTGTTCTTCTCTAACTGCGGCTAAAAATTGGTTAATAGCATAATCTGCGGGTTTTTGATGATATGCAGAATCCCAAATTATTTGTAAATGATGATTTTGACGTTGGACAATAAAGCCTAAATATTTTAAAGCTTGAAATCCTAAATATAGGCTTTGGTCACTAATACCCATCTTCTCTAAAAGTTGAATACGGGTAACTAATTGATTTGTCCGACTAAGGTATTTACTAATTCCGACTAAAGTTAACCAAATTTCCCTAGGAGGTTGTTTTTGGGTTTTTCTCCAATCAATTACTAATTGTTTTTTTTGATTTAGTGATTGTTTCCACCATAAACGTAAATTATCCCAATTAGTAGGACAATCTTGCATAATTAATAATGATTTGTTAGATGGTATTTTTGCTAAATTTTCTTGATTTCGCCAATCTAAAATTATTTCTGAATTGTAAGTTTTTAATTCAGCTTCAGTATTAGACCGTACCGCAATTAATCTAATTTCATGGCGTTTTTTAAAGCTATTAAAATCAATTTCGGCAATACAATCACATCTACCTATAGGCAATTCTTCCTTATAATGTCCCCACCAAATCCCCGGAAAAGGATGATTACTAGAATCATCTCGAATATTAAAATCAGTTTTAATATATTGGATTTTATTGCCTTTTAAATCTTCTTGATTTTTATGCCAAGAATTTTCAAACCAACAATTTTTAATTAGTAGCTTGGGAATAGGATTTCCCATACCACAAGGTTCTAAAAGTTTCAGTTCTAAAAATAAATCTTTGCCCAAATCCGCAACCGTTACTACCAAATCAGCTTGGACTGTGGGAGTAAGATTAATTCCTCCTAAAGATTGACGCAATTTTTGATTAATTGCATCTGTAAATAAGGGAATATTTTCTACTAACAAACTCAAACCTGCTGCAAAAGGATGTCCACCAAAACGATGCAATAAATGGGCTTGTTCTTGAACTAATTGATATAAATCAACAGAGTTAATTGAACGGGCAGAACCTCGCGCAAAGGATGGGCTAGAATCTGTCTGATTTTCCTTTCCTTCTGTACTTAACAAAATTGTTGGTCGCCCTGTTTCTTGGGCGATTTGTCCCGCAACCAAACCCAAAACACCAGCCGCCCATTGAGGATCTTCTAAAACAATGACGCTAGTAGTTGATAAATCTAATTGACTAAGTTTTTTAGTAACTTGGGTTTGCACATCTTTTTGTAAAGACTTCCGACGGGAGTTAGCTAATTCTGTTTCTTCTGCAAGTTGTTGACAACGCTGCATATCTCTACTGGTTAATAATTCCACACAGAAACTAGCGTCACCATGAATGCGACTTACGGCATTAATTCGCGGTCCTAAACCAAAGGAAATATCTGTAGGGCGATCGCCACTTCTCTGGCATAATTCTAATAACTTGCCTATTCCTGGCCTGCGTCTCGCTGTTGGTGGTTTTTGATAATCTGTGTGTAATTGTTGAATTCCCAATTGTGCTAAATACCGACAATCTCCACTTAATTGTACCAAATCGGCAATTAATCCCACTGCTACTAAATCTAATAAATCAGTTAAAGGATGTTCAGGAATATCTGGCAAAGTTATATATAAAGCTTCCACCAATTTATAAGCAACAGCTACACCAGAAAGATGATATAAACGATGTTCCTTTGCTAAATAACGAGGATTAATAATTGCGACTACTGGAGGCCGTTCTGATGGTAATGTATGATGGTCAGTAACAATTACATCTATCCCTAAACTTTGAGCATAAATGATTTCTGTAATATTCGTACTCCCCGTGTCACAAGTAACAATTAATTTACAACCTTGTGCTGCTAAAATATCAATTCCTGGTTTATTTAAACCATGAGATTCTGTTAAGCGATTGGGAATATAATAGCTTAATTGATAGTGTTGCTGAAAAAATTCACCCAAACCATCCCATAATACCGCAGTCGAAGTAATTCCATCAGCATCAAAATCTCCCCAAATAACAATTTTTTCTCCCGTTTTTTCCGCAGTTATCAATCTTTCTACAGCCAAGTTTATTTCCTGTCCAAATTCCCAAGAATCAGCAGGTTGATAACTTTGATAATTAATAAAAGCAGCTAACTTTTCCTCGTCTTGAATTCCTCGTTGCCAAAATAATTGAGCCGCAAAATTACCACCTGTTGCGGGTGCATACCTTTTCACCAATTCAATAAACCAATCTGGGGTTTGTTCCCTTCCTGTTAAAATCCATTCCATTTTAGACCACATTCTAACTTCTGTATTTCTCTCTGCGCCTCTGCGCCTCTGCGTGAAAAAAAGAAACCTTTATTCATCATTATTAATTAAATCTGTGCCTAATTCATTAATTAAAGGATTGATAACCACATCATTAGGAATTGCTTCTGTTTTCCGAGGACGCATAGTAGGACGGGTACGTTTATAACCTGCTCTTTCGGCTTTTTGATGTTCATAATCTATAAGTCTACCATAATGGGGATGCTTACTTAAATTCATGGATAAGAAAATATGTTGACGCATATTTCCGAAACCTTTACGATTAAAAAATTTCACCGCTGGTGTGTTGGTGGGGTCAGTATCTACTAACATAAACCGTACCCCATCCTCAATCATTCTCGCAATAATTTTATCAACTAATTTATCTGCAACGCCCTGACGTTGAAATTGGGGATTGACACCCAACCACAAAATGTAACCATAAGTCCAAGATGCTTTGGTAATAATAGTTCCTAACACAAATCCTGCTAGTTCTCCGTCTGTTTCTGCAACCAGACAATATTCTGGATCTGTATTGTAAAGTCCAATTACTTCCCATTCGTCCCAAGTGCGATATAGATAGGGATATAAATCGCTGGTAAACAATTCTTCACCTAAATGGTAAATAGGAGCAATATCATCAATTCCTATTTCCCGAACATAAATAATATCGTTATTATCAAAGTTTTTCATATTGTTAAAAGCTCAAATTGATACCTCAGCAATATTTTCTAAACTAGGAAATTTTTGGTTGATATCTATGGTTTCTTGCTTGATTTTTTGACGTTGACACCGCACAGCATATTGACAAGATTCACAAATTTTCTGCGATTCGGCAATTTGCGGTAAAAATATATTATATTGATAATCTTTTACCCATTTTGTCAAATTGCTTAATAGTTGGTGTAATTCCTGTGTTGTTTTTTGATGTTCTTTTTCATTATAACAAAATTTAATATTTTTAGTTTGCCCTTTTGATTGCACAAACCAGTAAGTCATAGAGATATTTTCTAATAAATAGTTGCTAGTTTCAGCCATGACGTACAAATAAAGTTTTGTTTGCCAATTTTGAGCTAATGTTTCTGATTTTGGTGGTTGGGGATAGGTTTTCCAGTCGAGAATTTGGGCTTGATTTTGATCAGCAATTAATAAATCATAAATAACTGTGAGTAAATAATCTCCAATTTGTAAGGTTCGATAATGTTCACTTTCTCTAAAAGTTTCATTATCAATATTAGTTATAAATATTTCTGGGGCAATTTTCCTAAAATCAGTCATCCAATTTTGCAATTGCGGATCTGCTTGTAGTAATTTATTAATAGGTAAATTCATTTCTTGCTGCTGCATGAGCAAGTGAAATCGACTACCTAAAATTTGATATTCTTCGTGTTTAGGATCTAAAGGAGTATTCAGTTGTTCTAAATAGCTATGCTGGAATTTACGAGGACAAGCTGCGAGTAAGTTGAGATGTCCTTGGGACAGACGGAGTATTTGGGTAGAAGTTGGTAGCATAATTCTATATAGCAAAATTTAGGAGTTTGTAAGGGTTTTTTCCAGATGTCTAATGAATAATTTCCCCAAACCACTTGACTAAATCGTAAGTTTTCTCTATTATTCAGATTCTAAATCAATCTTAACCTTTTTTAGTGCAGCTATAGCCTGCCATTATTTTTGAGTAACAGTATATTGCACGAAATGTCATTGTTTAAATCAGGATGTCCAGGATTTAAGGATGAACAGGATGAGAATAGGGAATCATCATTAGCTTTATCTGTTGCCCTCTACGCCCTACGGTGTACATAAAAATCTGAGTTGTTGCCTAACACGGTTTTTATCCCCCCCTAGCTTCTTTAAAAAGGGGGGAAATTTCCTTGAAGTCCCGCTTTTTAAGGGGGATTTGGGGGTCGCATTTGAAAAGCAAACTATTACGTTTTATTAAGTTAAGTCAAGCAACCTGAAGACCTGTATAAATAGACGGATCAAGGTTAATCGGAGAATGGTAAGCTAAATGGTGAAATATAAAAGTGACTTAGGACGAAGTGTTAAATGGGTGTTTCCTTAACGGCTCCTCTCCTCCTTAGGGCTGCTCGTGGTGAACAAGTAGATCGTCCCCCAGTTTGGATGATGCGACAAGCGGGACGCTACATGAAAGCATACCGGGATTTGCGGGATAAATATCCGTCATTCCGCGATCGCTCAGAAATTCCCGAAGTAGCAATCGAAGTTTCCCTCCAACCCTGGAGAGCGTTCCAACCCGACGGAGTAATTTTGTTTTCCGATATTGTCACCCCTTTACCAGGAATGGGGATTGAAATGGATATTGCGGAAGGGAAGGGACCGATTATTTATTCGCCCATACGCACTAAACAACAAGTTGATCAACTGCATTCCTTAGATCCAGAAACAGCACTGCCGTTTATCAAAACGATTTTGCAAGCATTACGGCAGGAAGTAGGTAATCAATCAACGGTGTTAGGCTTTGTTGGCGCACCTTGGACTTTAGCAGCTTATGCGGTGGAAGGTAAAGGTTCTAAAACCTATTCCATCATCAAAAACATGGCCTTCTCAGATCCGACAATTCTGCATCAGCTACTCACTAAATTAGCTGATTCTATTGCCGATTATGTGCGCTATCAAATTGATTGTGGCGCTCAAGTTGTACAAATGTTTGATTCTTGGGCAGGACAATTAAGCCCTCAAGATTATGATACCTTTGCCCTACCTTATCAAAAAATGGTGTTTGAAAAGGTAAAAGCAACTCATCCTGACACACCATTAATTTTGTTGGTGACAGGTAGTGCGGGACTTTTGGAAAGAATGCCAGCTTCCGGTGCAGATATCATTACTGTAGACTGGGCAGTAGATATGGCAGATGCCAGAGCTAGATTAGGTAAGCACGTCAAAGTACAGGGTAATCTTGATCCGGGTGTATTATTTGGTTCTAAGGAATTTATCCGCGATCGCGTTTTGGACACCGTTCGCAAAGCCGGCAATTGGGGACACATTCTCAATCTCGGACATGGTGTACTACCCGAAACACCAGAAGAAAATGTTGCTTTCTTCTTTGAAACCGCAAAAAGCCTCAACGCTTTGGTTTAGTAAGTTCAGTAGGGATAAGGTATCTTTTCCCTATTGAATTTACGATAATCTTGTCACGATTACTTATGACTACAGACACCCTAAAAATTCGCCCCATGAACAGGCCAGAAGTGGATTTAGCCATTAAATGGGCAGCCATAGAAGGTTGGAATCCAGGCATTTATGATGCCGAGTCTTATTATCAAACTGACCCCCAGGGATTTTTATTGGGCGAGTTGAACGGTGAACCAATTGGCTGTATTTCCGCCATTGCTTACGACGAATACTTAGGTTTTCTGGGTTTTTATATTGTCAAACCAGAGTATCGCGGACATGGTTTTGGACTTCAACTTTGGCAAGCGGCCATGGACTATCTCGGTACTAACCGCAACATCGGTTTAGATGGAGTAATAGCCCAACAGGACAACTACAAAAAGTCCGGTTTCCATATCGCCTATAAACATATTCGCTACCAAAGAACAGGCGGTGGTGTCATATCTCCTGATATCGTCCTCCTGGACACAGTTCCTTTTGAAGACTTAGTTACCTATGATCGTCAATTTTTCCCCGCCGAAAGAAGGAAATTTTTACAACATTGGTTGCATTTACCCAACAGCGCCGCCTGTGGTATTCTCAACGATGGACATTTAACAGGTTATGGAGTCATTCGCCGCAGCGAATCAGGTTACAGAATCGGTCCTCTATTTGCCGACAATGAAGAGATTGCTGACAAAATATTCCAAGCATTATTAACCAAAGCTATTAATTCTTCAGTATTTATTGATATTCCTGATATTAACCCACAGGCTTTGGCTTTAGTACAACGTCACGAAATGCAGCCAGGATTTGAAACCGCTCGGATGTACACTAAAGAAACTCCCAATTTACCTATGAACCGTATCTTTGGGGTAACAAGTTTAGAACTTGGCTAAATCCCACATTATTCATTAAAACTGCAAAATTTATGTCGAAAAAACGCATTTTAGTTACAGGTGCAAGTGGCTGTATCGGCCACTATATCAGTGAAGCCTTAATTGAAAACACCAACTACGAATTATATTTACTAGTTAGAAACCCAAATAAACTCCAAGTTGATACTACAGTCCGTCCCGGTATCACCATTCTTCAGGGTGATATGCAAGAGATTGGTAAATTCTCTGATTTACTCAAAACCATTGATATTGCTGTATTAACAGCCACTTCCTGGGGTGGTGAGGGCATTTTTGATATTAATGTCTTCAAAACTCTAGAATTAATGAACCTGCTAAATCCAGAAAGATGTGAACAGGTAATTTATTTTTCTACTGCGAGTGTTTTAAATAAGGAAAATCAACCACTCAAAGAAGCGGGAGAAATCGGTACAGACTATATCCGTTCTAAATATGATTGTTTACATCAAATCGAAAAGTTAGCTATTTTTCCGAAAATTACCACAGTTTTTCCTACTTTAGTTTTAGGTGGTGACGATAAAAAACCCTATTCTCATCTTACATCTGGTATTCCTGAAGTTACTAACTATATTAATATCATTCGTTTTTTACAAGCAGACGGCAGTTTTCACTTCATTCATGGTCGAGATATTGCCACAGTTATCCAATATTTAATTGATTATCCCCCACAACAGGGAGATCCGCGCCGATTTGTTTTAGGACAATCTGCATTAACTGCTAATCAAGCCATAGAAGAAGTTTGTGCTTATTTAAATAAACAGATTTATTTCCGCATTCCTCTATCTATCGGTTTAGCTAATGTAATTATTGCCTTATTCCGCATTCAAATGGCAGCTTGGGATAGATTTTGTATGAATTATCGTCATTTTAGCTATGCTAACGCCATTAATCCTAGCAGCTTCAATTTACCAAATTACTGTGCAACGATGAGTGATATTTTAAAAATTAGCGGTGTTAAAGCTGGGAAATAAATATAGCGGTTACTAATGCCAATCAAAAATTATCTACTTCAGAAATTAACCAGTATCAAAAAAATGTAATTACTTTAACAGAAATTAAACAACTAATGTAGGAAATTAATAGAATTATTCCAGATTTTACCATAAAGTAAGAACTGGTAACATTAACCAAATATTAATTCCCTATCTACATTGCAAACCCAAAATATACCCCATTTACCCCTATCTTCTGACGGTGCAAAAATAATATTAGGAAATAATATTACACCCGAACAAATAGCCATACCTATTGCACCCACTCCCACAACAATGTTTGGACCTCGTGCAGCTTGTTTATTATCACCAACTGAACCCTTATGGGTAGCAGATACAGGACATCATCGTTTATTAGGATGGCAAAATCTACCTACAAATGATCATCAACCTGCTGATTGGGTAATCGGACAACCAGACTTTTATACTGAAGGACAAAACGCCAAAGGTACACCAGGAAAATCTACATTTAGTGTGCCTACAGGTATTTGTAAATGTGGTAATGGTTTAGCTGTTGCCGATGCCTGGAATCATCGGATTTTAATCTGGTATAATATCCCCAAAGATAGTCATGTTTCCGCAGATTTAGTATTAGGACAAACTAACTTTATTGATAATATACCTAACAGGGGAAATCAACAACCTGCGGCAAATACTTTACATTGGCCTTATGGTATTTTCTATTGTCAAGGTAAGTTATTTGTAGCTGATACCGGAAATCGTCGGTTATTAATTTGGAATCAATTACCCACAGAAAATGGACAACCTGCGGATATAGTTTTGGGACAGCCAAACATGATATCACGCAATGAAAATGGGGGTGGTTCTCCCACTGCTGCTAGTATGCGTTGGTGTCACGATATCACCCTTTGGGAAGATAATTTAGTTGTTACTGATGCAGGTAATAACCGGGTAATGATTTGGGAAGGAATACCAACAGAAAATAATGCCCCTTGTGCGGTGGTTTTAGGACAAAAAAAATTCAATTTTGTGGAATTAAATCAAGGGGTTTATTTCCCTAGTGCCAGTAGTTTAAGTATGCCTTATGGTGTAGATGTTGCGGGAGATTGGTTAATAGTTGCAGATACAGCTAATTCCCGTTTGTTAGCATGGAAGAAACGATCATCTATTTTATTATTGCAGGGTGCAGATGCTGATGGTGTAATCGGACAAGATAACTTTACAAATAAAAGCGAAAATCGGAATTTTGGACTACCAACACGACAAAGTTTAAATTGGTGTTATGGAGTTAAGGTTTGTGGTGAGAATGCGGTGGTTGCTGATTCTGGGAATAATCGCGTTTTGATTTGGAAGTTTTAATTATCTCACGCAGAGACGCAGAGGCGCGGAGGAGGAAGGATGAGAATAGAGAAAATTCGGGTTCGTGGGATTGTGCAAGGTGTGGGTTTTCGTCCTACTGTGTATCGTTTGGCGAAGGTTTTGGGGTTAACGGGTGATGTTTGTAATGATGGTGAAGGGGTGTTAATTCGTGTTTCTGGTAGTGAGGAAAAAATCACGGAATTTGTTAATAAATTATATCAAGAATGTCCTCCTTTAGCAAGAATTAATGAGGTGATTAGAAGTCCATGTTTGGGGGAGTTTTATTTTGATGATTTTGTGATTTCTTCCAGTGTTAATAGTGTGGTGAAAACTGAAATTTCTCCTGACGCTGCGATTTGTCCCCAATGTCATCAGGATATTTTTGATCCTTTTAGTCGTTATTTTCGTTATCCTTTTACAAACTGTACTCATTGTGGTCCAAGATTAACTATTATTCGCGCTATTCCTTACGATAGAAACAACACCAGCATGGTGAATTTTTCCATGTGTAAGAAATGTGAGAAAGAATATCAAGATGTGGAAAATCGTCGGTTTCATGCCCAACCTGTGGCTTGTTTTGCCTGTGGTCCTCGTGCATGGTTAGAAAGGGCTGACGGTAAACCTGTGATCTCTGATATGTTTTCCATGTTGGATGATGTAGATGCTGTTTGTACTTTATTACAAATGGGAGAAATTATTGCTATTAAAGGTTTGGGAGGTTTTCATTTAGCTTGTGATGCCACTTTAGAAAATGCAGTTATAAAACTCAGAAATCGTAAACAAAGATATCATAAACCTTTTGCTTTAATGGCTAGAGATATTAATATTATCTCTGAATATTGTGAAATTAATGATTTAGAAAAAGAATTATTAACAAGTTCAGCAGCACCAATAGTTTTATTAAAAATTAAAAATAATAGTAAATTAGCATCTTCTATAGCCCCAGGACAAAATACTCTGGGTTTTATGCTACCTTATACACCTTTACACCATTTAATTCTCAGAAGAATGAAAGTACCAATAGTCTTAACTAGCGGTAATATTTCTGATGAACCACAATGTATAAATAATGAAGATGCAAAAGATAAATTATCAAAAATAGCTGATTATTTTCTTTTACATAATCGAGATATTGTGAATAGAGTAGATGATTCCGTAGTTAGAATTATTGATAATAAAATTCAAACTCTCAGACGTGCTAGAGGATATGCACCTGCACCAATTATTTTACCACCTGGATTTGCAAAAATACCGCCTATTTTAGCAATGGGTAGTGAATTAAAAAATACCTTTTGTTTGTTAAGAGAAGGTGAGGCAATTTTATCACAACATTTAGGAAATTTAGAAAATGCGGCCGCGTTTAATGCTTATCAAGAAACATTGAATTTATATTTGAATTTATTTGCCCATAAACCAGAAATAATTGCTATTGATAAACATCCCGAATATCTATCATCTAAACTAGGTAAAGAACTGGCAAAAAGTAATAACATTAAATTAGCAGAAATTCAACATCATCACGCCCATATTGCTAGTTGTATGGCAGAAAATCAAATTGCTTTAGATACAAAACCAGTTTTAGGAATAGCTTTTGATGGGTTAGGATATGGTGAAGATGGTACACTATGGGGCGGAGAATTTTTACTCGCAGATTATCAAAATTTTCAAAGATTAGGGACATTTAAACCAATGCCCATGATAGGAGGAAAACAGGCAATTTATCAACCTTGGAGAAATACATACTCACAATTAATTAATGCTTTTATGTGGGAAGAACTCAAAGAAAAATACAGTGATTTAGAAATTATCAAATTTTTAGAACATAAAAACCCCAAACTACTCAATCAAATCATAGAAAAAGGTATTAATTCACCCGTAACATCATCAGTAGGGAGATTATTTGATGCAGTTGCAGCCGGAATAGGTATTTGTCGAGAACAATCTAGCTATGAAGGACAAGCAGCCATAGAAATGGAAGCCATAGCTGATATCAATATTTTAAACAATGATGAAGAAAGTCTAAATTATCCCTTTAAATTGGAAAGATCAGATAATATTTATTATATAGATACATCTCCAACATGGCGAGAAATTATCAATGATATAAAACAGCACATCTCCTCTGCGGAAATAGCTGCTAAATTTCATAAAAATTTAGCTATTACCATAGTTCAAATAGTTAACCAAATTAGAAAAGAACATGAATTTCACCAAGTAGCATTAACAGGAGGAGTATTTCAGAATCGAATTTTATTACAACAGGTAAAAATGCGATTAGAAAAATCAGAAATAGAAGTTCTCACTCATAGTATAGTACCTGCAAATGACGGAGGTTTATCACTAGGACAAAGTGTAATTGCAGCCGCTAAATACTTAAAACAAATAACATAAAAACCTCTGTTGTCTCTGCGCCTCTGCGTGAGATAAATCTAAAAAAAGGAAAACTAAAATGTGTTTAGGAATACCCGGACAAATAACAGAAATAACCAACCCCGAACATAAACTAGCCATAGTTAATATTGGAGGAGTCAAAAGACAAATAAATATAGCTTGTATCGTTGACGAACAACACCCACCCGAAAAATGTATAGGAGATTGGGTATTAGTTCACGTCGGTTTTGCCATGAACAGAATCAACGAACAAGAAGCCGCAGAAACATTACAATTATTAGAAGAAATAGCTCAATCTTATACTTAAAATCTCTTTTATTCCTTTGCGTCTTTGCACCTTTGCGCCTTTGCGCGAAACAAAAATTATGAAATATGTAAACGAATTTCGTAACCCCGAAAAAGCCCAAGCCTTACAAAAAGAAATCGAAAAACTTAGCCAACAAATAGACAGACACCTAAAAATAATGGAAGTATGTGGAGGACATACCCATTCAATTTTTAAATATGGAATCGAAGAAATATTACCGGATAATATTGAATTAATTCATGGGCCGGGTTGTCCAGTTTGTGTCATGCCTAAAGGGAGAATAGATGATGCGATCGCACTCTGTCAACTACCCAACATCATATTTACCACATTTGGCGACGCAATGCGCGTACCTGGTTCAAAAACCAGCCTCTTGCAAGCCAAAGCCCAAGGTGCGGATATTCGCATGGTTTACTCACCCTTAGATAGCCTGAAAATAGCCAAAGAAAACCCCCATAAAGAAATAATTTTCTTCGGTTTAGGCTTTGAAACTACCGCCCCCAGCACCGCATTCACTATCCTTCAAGCAGCCGCAGAAAATATCACTAACTTTAGTATGTTTTCTAATCATGTATTAGTTATACCCGCACTCCAAGCATTATTAGAAAACCCCGATTTAGAACTTGATGGTTTTGTAGGTCCTGGTCATGTAAGTATGGTAATAGGAACAGAACCTTACGAATTTATTGCCCAAGAATATCATAAACCCATCGTTATTTCCGGCTTTGAACCATTAGACATCTTTCAATCCATTTGGATGCTATTAAAACAAATATTAGAAAATCGTTGTCAAGTAGAAAATCAATATAATCGTTTAGTAGAACCAGCCGGAAATCAAAACGCATTAACAGCCATGAATCAAGTTTTTACAGTTCGTGAACAATTTGCATGGCGAGGTTTAGGAGAAATCCCCAATTCCGGTTTTAAAATCTGCCAAGAATATGCCCAATTTGATGCTGAAGTTAAATTTACAATTCCTAACTTAAAAGTAGCAGATCATAAAGCTTGTCAATGTGGAGAAATTCTTAAAGGAGTTTTAAAACCTTGGCAATGTAAAGTATTTGGAACAGCTTGCACACCAGAAACACCAATAGGAACTTGTATGGTTTCCTCCGAAGGTGCTTGTGCAGCATATTACAAATATGGGCGACTTTCAACTATGGCTAAAAGAGATAAATCAGGTGTATCAACCGAACCCCTATCAGTCTAAAATGCACAATTGGAGGAAAATTATATGGCTTATGTAACTGTCCGAATTAGTAAAGGTAACTCCATAGAAAGAAAGCGGAAGTTAGTCAAAGCTGTAACTGATGCTTTAGCCTCTACTTTAGATACTAAATCTGAGTACATAACTATTCATATTGAAGAAATTGAACGAGAAGATTTAGGAATTGGTGGTGTTTTACAATATGACAAAAACAACAATAAGCGCGAAGACAGAGATGAAAGAAAAGATAAAGATAGAGATAGAGACGAAAGAAAAGACAGAGACGACAGGGACGAAAGAAAAAATTGGTAAATAATTTGAAATGACAGGCAATATGCCTGTCAAAAAATACAAAATTTATACTTATAAAACAATTTAAAATGACAATTCTTCCCCATCAAAATCCACTGTTTCAAAAAATCGAACAAGTCCGTCGTCGGCAAGGAAAGGTGAGAGATACACATATTAATCTCGCACATGGTAGCGGTGGTAAAGCCATGCGTGACTTGATAGATGATATTTTTGTTAAAAGTTTTGATAATCCCATTCTTTCCCAGTTAGAAGACCAAGCAACATTTGATTTAGCCAGTCTTTACCAACATGGAAATAGATTAGCATTTACCACAGATTCCTATGTAGTAGATCCCTTATTTTTTCCTGGTTCAGATATAGGAGAACTAGCAATTAATGGCACAATTAATGATTTAGCTGTAAGTGGTGCAAAACCTTTATATCTCACCTGTAGCATGATTTTAGAAGAAGGTTTACCAATAGAAACATTGCGGCGTGTAGTTGCCAGTATGCAGCAAGCAGCACAAAAAGCTGGAGTGCAAATAGTCACAGGAGACACAAAAGTTGTTAATCGTGGTTGTGCTGACAAACTATTTATTAACACTGCGGGAATTGGGATAATTCCTGCTAATATTGATATTTCTCCCCGCAACATTCAACCGGGAGACGTGGTAATTATTAACGGTGAAATCGGAAATCATGGAACAGCAATATTAATTGCTAGAGGAGAATTAGCATTAGAAACAGATATAGAAAGTGATTGTCAACCATTACATGAATTAGTCGCCGAAATTATCAAAGTTTGCCCCCAAATTCACGCCATGAGAGACGCAACCAGAGGAGGTTTAGCCACAGTATTAAATGAATTTGCCCTCACAGCAAACGTAGGAATACGTATCAATGAAGATACAATTCCTATTCGAGAAGAAGTAAATGGAGTATGTGAAATATTAGGTTTAGATCCTTTATATTTAGCCAACGAAGGAAAATTAGTCATAATTGCACCACCAGAAAAAGCCGATTTAATTTTAGCAACAATGCAAAATCACCCCACAGGAAAACAAGCATCTATCATTGGTGAAATTATTCCCACACCACCAGGAATAGTCCTCTTAAAAACCACATTTGGTGCAGAAAGAATAATAGATATGCTAGTCGGCGACCAACTCCCAAGAATTTGTTAAACTCCCTCCTCTCTCTGTGCCTCTGCGTCTCTGCGTGAAATAAAAAAAAGCTATGCACGAACTAGGAATCACCCAAAACATCATCGCTATAGTTAGCGAAAATGCCCAAAACAAAAAAGTACAAAAGGTATTATTAGAAGTTGGTAAATTATCAGCAATTATGCCAGATGCGATTAAATTCTGTTTTGATATTTGTGCTAAAGACACAATACTAGAAGGGGCAATATTAGAAATTTTAGAAATACCTGGTATAGCTAAATGTCGTCAATGT
Source organism: Dolichospermum sp. OTE_70_metabat_362_sub (assembly GCA_031374905.1). Taxonomy (GTDB): domain Bacteria; phylum Cyanobacteriota; class Cyanobacteriia; order Cyanobacteriales; family Nostocaceae; genus Dolichospermum. The sequence continues at coordinate 1,996 of JANMGZ010000598.1, read as the reverse complement.
AGTACAATTTTTTCTATAGATAAACCTTTTGGCATTTGTAAATGCGGTAGTGTGCAATTAGATATTGTCACTGGTGAAGAATTAAAAATTAAAGAAATTGAAGTGGAGGATTTATGTGTGTAACTTGCGGTTGTTCTGACGATAATCACACGACAATTACAAATATGGAAAATGAACATCATCATACTCATACTTTAGCAGATGGGACTGTAATTACCCATACTCATCACCATGAAGAATCGCCCCAAATTCATGCTAAAATTCATAATACAACCATATCTTTAGAACAAGAAATTTTAGGTAAAAATAACTTATTAGCTGCCCAAAATCGCGGCTGGTTTAAAGGTCGAAATATTCTGGCTTTGAATTTAATGAGTTCTCCCGGTGCGGGAAAAACTACATTATTAACTCGGACTATTAATGATTTAAAAGATAAATTAACTATTAGCGTCATTGAAGGTGATCAAGAAACTACTAATGATGCGGAAAAGATTAAATCAACAGGTTGTAAAGTCGTGCAAATCAACACGGGTACAGGCTGTCATTTAGACGCATCAATGATAGAAAGGGGTTTGCAGCAACTTAACCCACCTTTAAATTCTGTGGTGATGATTGAAAATGTCGGAAATTTGGTTTGTCCGGCTTTGTTCGACTTGGGAGAACAGGCTAAAATTGTTATTTTATCGGTGACGGAAGGGGAAGATAAACCAATTAAATATCCTCATATTTTCCGCAATAGTGAAATTATGATTCTCACGAAAATTGATTTATTACCCTATTTGCAATTTGATGTACAACGCTGTATTAAGTATGCAAAACAGGTAAACCCAAAAATCAAAATTTTCCAAGTTTCTGCTACTACTGGGGAAGGTTTGGAAGGTTTATATAATTGGTTATCTCAACAGGTTAATAATTCATCAAATTTGATTTCTGTTTAAGGAAATGGTGCTTTATGTTGGCGATTAGAAATCGCGGCTATACAAACAAAGTCCACCTACTCGGACTAGGGAAATTTAAAACCCACGCAGGTGGATTTTGCCTGTGTAGCCGTGACTTCCAGTCGCCTGGATTCTAACGCACCCTACAAAGATTATTTTTGAAAAATAGTTAATAATACAAACCCTAATAAATCATAATGACCTAAACAAGTTAACCCAGCATTATTACCCATTTCTTCTCTTTGTTTCTGACTATAAAACCGAATTCCTGTAGGAGAATGAGGAGTAATTCCACATGATGATGAGTTATTAAAAGTAATATCCACTAAATAGAATTTACCACCCGGCGAAAGTACCCTTGCTACTTCATTAAAAACCTGTTCTGGTTGGGGATAATGCAAAAAGCTAATAGTATTAAAAACCGCATCAAATTGTCCCTCAGCAAAGGGTAAATTTTCCGCATTACCTTCAAGATAAATTAAGCGGGGACGGTGGCGATTATTTTGTCTGGCTACTCGCAACATTTGAGGAGATAAATCTAAACCTGTAGCTGTAATTTCTGGAAAATGGTTTGCTAATCTATCTAATAGTTTTCCTGTTCCACAACCTAAATCAAGTACATTTGCATTTGGTAACAATTCAACTTTTGTCAGTAATCTTTTATGAATTGCTTGGTAAATAAAAGAAGGAAATGCCCAATCATAACTATTTGCCCAACGGTCAAATAATTCTTTTTTATTATTGACAAAGTTACTAATCATGGCTGGTATATTTGTATATTTAATTTATTATAACAAGATAATAAGATAGATCCCCGACTTCTCAAAGAAGTCGGGGATCTCATAGTGATTAAAATATAATTTAGGACTTACAACCAATCTCGATAGGCTGAAATTTCGGTTACTCCAATTTCAAAGGGTGATCCTTTTCCAAAAGGAGGATAAACGCGAATTTTGGCATTTTTAGTAAATCTTTCCAGTCTATTTCCCAATTGGGGAATATTGCTGACTATGTGCCAATAAGCAACTATATCGGGACAGTCTACAATTAACATCAAA
>JANMGZ010000496.1:0-7542 GCA_031374905.1 Dolichospermum sp. OTE_70_metabat_362_sub | reverse complement strand
ACTCAAAACGGTTGAGACATGGACTTTTATGAAATCACGAAAAACCTATATTTGTAGTAGGTTTAGCACTGCTAAACCCTTACCCACACAATCAAATAATTAAGCCGTGTTGAGGATAAGAAAGCATGAACCACCAATCTAGCACAAGAATATCAGTTGTAAAAATTGCATTGTTTGTCTTTATCGCCATCATTGCCTTCTTTCTGATAGCAGAACATTGGGCGCATATACTTGGTCTTCCGCCGCTATTCTTAGTTCTGGGAATTTGTATACTTATGCACTTATTCATGCACGGGGGACATGGGGGAGGCGGTGGAGGCAATAACCAATCTCAATAAAGGTAATTGACACAAAATAACTAGATATATCACTACAACAAAGGAAATTGAACTATGAAACATATACCTGCTTATGGTCTTTGGTCTTTAGTAATTATTAATTCACTGGTATTCATCATCTTTGCCTTCAGCTTCACAAAGCCAAAAAGTCCTCGTGATTGGCGTTCATTTGGTGCTTTTTCTGGTTTCATAGTTGCACTATTTACAGAAATGTATGGGTTTCCATTAACCCTTTACTTACTATCAGGTTGGTTACAAACTCGCTATCCCAAACTGGATATTTTCTCCCATGATGCTGGACATCTCTGGTGGACGATACTTGGTATGAAAGGCAACCCACATTTCAACCTACTCCACATCTTGAGTAATATACTTATTTTCGGTGGAATTATATACCTTGGCTCTGCCTGGGAAGTCCTTTACAAAGCCCAGCGCACTCATGTATTAGCGACTACTGGAGCTTACGCAACAATTCGTCATCCCCAATATGTTGCTTTTATCGCTATTATGCTTGGTTTTCTACTCCAGTGGCCAACAATTCTGACGTTGTTGATGTTCCCAGTGCTAGTGTGGATGTATACCCAGTTGGCACACCAAGAGGAGCGTGAGGTGCGAGCAGAATTTGGCGAAGAGTATGATCGCTATGTCAGCAACACACCAGCTTTTTTCCCCCGTTTGGGAGGCACTGCGAATAGAAGTAATACCTGAAAAATTAAATTGTGAGAACTGAGGTGAAAAACCAGGAAAGAATCAAAATCATGTTTAATCGTCAAAATGGATTGGCAATTGCAATTTTATTGCTATGTTTAGCAGTCTGTTATTGGTTGCTGAATCCCCAAATAAATCTATTAACACCAGAAGGATTTAGAAAAGAGGTAAAGAATTTAGGGTTACTCGGACCATTTGTCTATATTGGTATCTTGGCTTTATCTGTAGTTATTAGCCCTATTCCCAGTGCGCCGCTTGCAATCATAGCTGGCACTATTTGGGGAGCGTTTATGGCAGGAATCTACAGCATAATAGGAGGTTTTATAGGTGGTTTAATTGCTTATTTTTTGGGACGTACTTTGGGGCGTTCGGCAATTAAAGCTTTAACTGGTAAAATAATTTATTTCTCGAAGAACAAAGGAGAGACTTATCTTAGCTGGTTAATTTTTATTACTCGAATGCTGCCAATATTTTCTTTTGATTTGATTAGTTATGCTGCGGGCATCGCTGATCTTTCTCTTCCTAAATATGCCCTGGCTACATTTTTCGGCATGATTCCTTCAACATTTTTACTGACCTATATGGGAGGAGTATTAAGCGTAGGAACACCTTTAGGAATTGCTATTTCTATTATTTTTCTCATTGTAATTATAGTGTTACCTTGGTTTATTCGACGCTATAACTGGTTAGGAATAAGAGATGTTGTTCGTGTGGAATAAATGTATATTTTAAAATTTTAGACAAATTTAGCATTAGCTAACAAATTATGAGATTTTTCTGCGAATTTTATTTATATATATACTCAACACGGCTTAATTACTTGATTCTTCGGGTAGGGGTTTAGCACTGCTCAAACTCATGCCTCGAAGTTTAAGATTAAGAGTATCCATAGTTTAAATAATTTATAATTCGTGAGTTTATGAGAAATCCCATGTATTACGAGATAAGATCAAGCCAACTATCTACGTAATACATGGTGTATTATATCTTTTAATTATTTTGCAATCCAGCAGTCAGCAATTACAGATACTTACACCATAACTGTAGCCATTTGGCGACAAGACTGGGCGCAGCGACGGCAAGATGCCGCACAGCGTCTACATTCGTCGCTATCGTGTTTTTCACATTCACTGGCACAGCGATCGCAAGCTTGGGCACAGATTTCGCACATTTGAGCATGGAGAGCCGAATTGCGAGACATGAAACGGGCGCACAAAGCGCAAGTATCAGCACAGTCTCGGCACAGCTTAATGCATTGAGCCATCATTTGTACCATGTTGCCACTTAAACAGGTATTGGCACAGTTCTCGCAATTGCGTAGGCAATCAAAGCAAGCCTCTATGCAACTTTCAAGCAAGGATTGGTGAGATTTGGTTGTGGTCATAATTGTACCTCCGATTTAAAATCAAAATCATCAATTTCACATGAGACAGTATTTATGTCTCTGCGCCATTAGATTAATAAATAACTAATTCGCTTGTATCTGTCTAATGACATAAGAAATATTTATTACTAATAATACCTTAGCCAAATTACGAGGCAAGGGTTATCAAGAAGTATGCTCTTTTCTAAATGAAATGCTTATAGGATAAAACTTTTAATGATTGTAAACCAATGTTTTCAAAAAAAATAACCAAACAAACGAATTTCATCTTGATTTCATTATGACTTGTCATGCTAGTAGATAAAGGGACTATAGCTTTTCTGTCAGAACATCACCGACAACCTGAACCTGATAAAGGTAGGCTAACCACCTACTGCTCTTGATTAACATCTGTATAAAGGGAGTAGTTACATAAGGTTTTGCCAAGTTTTTATCTGTCTATTAAGAGTAGATTTATTCATAAAGTATGAACCTACACTTTCATTAACATATTTAATTATTTTTGAGGTAAATATGAAGAGGTCATTGATTTACGCCATTGTATTGATTTTGAGTAGCACAGCTATTATTGCTCCTAGCTATGCAAGTGCTAGAACAGATAATGGTAGAGTTCCCCATATTGATGGAAATGCACAATTCCCTCCCACCCGCTGGGGAATTTTTAGACATACTTTCCGTTTACACGTTCCCAAAAATAGCAAAGCTCTTACCCAAATACTTATCAAAGTTCCAGACAATGTAACTGTGAATAGTGACGTTAGGAATATTGATGTTATGGATGAAAATGAACATAAAATTAACACTAATGTATCTGTCAACGGTAAAACAATACTACTAGATTTTCCCGAACCAGTTGCTGCGAATACTAAGTTTGAAATTGATTTTAACAAAATAAAAAGACAAAATTCTGGTAATGGTTCTGTCTATAGCTTCTGGGCTAAAGAGGTTGGCATTAATGCAGAAATTCCCATAGGTATAGCTTGGTTTCGTTTGTATTAAGCTACGAGTTTAGATAGCAATTATGATATTTCATAGGAATTTCATAAGTAAATGTCAAACTGATAATTAGCAATCAAATAAAGTTAATGATTGAGGATAATGACAATGAAAAATCTCATTTATGTTGTTGCATTCACTCTAACAATTGCATCTTCGGTTCCTGCTGTATGGGCAAGCGGTAAACCAGGTGATTTTAGCGCTTCTCATTTAATGAAAAGTGCTGCCACTCCTAATACTACTTATGCCACGGATGCTACTCATAAATTTGAAGTCCATGTACAAGGGAAACCTCTAGCAGGACTTACAATTAATTTACCTGAAGGAGTGAAAATTGATAGAGGAATTGAGGTCAAAAATCAATCAGGGCAAAAAATTCCCACGACAGTTTCTATGAATGGACAAAAAGCTACTGTAGCTTTTTCACAACCAATAGACCCTGAAACAAAGCTCTCAATTTTAATGAGAGGAGTCAATACTCCAATATCTAGCGAAACTTGGCAGTATCAAGTCTATGCCAATCAAGTTGGATTCACGCAAGAAATTCCACTTGGTATAGCTCAGATTCGGACTTATCCTTAATCCAAAAAATATGTATTGACCACTTGACTCTCTACTCGACTAGAGATTGTAATATAATTGAAGTCCCCAAAGAACTAGCAAATCAACAAAAATATAGAGGCTTAAAAAAAGTATGTCTAAAAACCTGAAGACAGTATTAACTGGAACATTAGCTAGTTTTGCACTGCTAACATTGGTAGCTAGTCCCAGTCTAGCAGAAAGTCGCACTCAGTCCGCGAATTCCAGCACCACTACAGCTGAGGCAAATCAGACTCAACAACAAATTAGCCAAAAAACAGTGCCAGTTAAGCAGACTCCACCAGAGCCTACTCAAATGGGATGCGGCTGTTGTAAGAATATGATGAATATGCAGAAGAAGCATGAGATGATGGATGCTCCAAATAACCAAGCAAAATAGGTTTTGGTTTTTTTAAGTTTGACGATGCTAAGACTTTCCGCTTAACTAATAGTAGTAGCGTGTATCCTGTTTTTGTTGTCAAACGCAATGTTGTCTAAGCTAATTAAAAAAGAGTGCAGATCGCGCTCTTTTTTGTATAATGGCTATGTTACTTCACAGCAGTTGGTATAGTCAGAGATCAAGAGTTACAAATTTACAACGAGTTTTTAACTACTGAATTTAATATGAGGGTACTGCTAGTTGAAGATGAACCAGATTTGGGAGTTGCTATCAAACGCACTTTAAATCAACAAAAGTATTTAGTTGATTGGGTAATGGATGGTAATGAAGGATGGGATTACTTAGACAATAGTTTGGCACAATATACAGTAGCAATTCTCGATTGGATGCTTCCAGGAATTAGTGGGTTAGAATTATGTAAAAGACTGCGTTGCCAAGGAAATCCTCTTCCTGTTTTGATGTTAACAGCTAAAGATAGAATGGAAGATAAAGTTACTGGTTTAGATGCGGGTGCAGATGATTACTTAGTGAAGCCCTTTGGAATGGTGGAATTACTGGCACGATTACGGGCTTTGCAGCGTCGTTCTCCGCACTTTCAACCCCAACAATTGACTTTTGGTGACTTGACTTTAGATTATGGCAACAGTACATTTATCAGACAAAATACTCAGGGTGAAAAGCAAACAATTCCTTTAACGAATAAAGAATTCCAATTATTAGAATATTTCATGAGGCATCCCAAACAGATTGTTACGACTGAACAAATTCGCAATCAAATTTGGGAAGTTAATGCAGAATCTAGTAGCAATATAGTGGCAGCACAAATACGTTTATTACGTCGCAAACTCACCCATAGCGACTGTCCTAACTTGATTGAAACTTTGCACGGTTTGGGATATCGTCTTAATTTCACTAATGAATCAAAATAAACTATTTCGGCTTACCCAAATTCGTTTGGCTCTGTATTATGCCATAGTTATGGGTTTAATTTTAAGCATATCTGCTTTCGGTTTTTATCAAGCAGTATTCCATGCCCATGTTGTGGCTTTAGACAGTGAGATTGAATCTGTAGCGGGAACACTACACGATAGTATCGAATTAAAACTACAGTCTCCTGGAAAGTTAGAACCTTTGGTACATAAGTTATTTCCAAATATAAGTAATTGTGACATTCGCGTTAGTAATTGTATTCAACAACAGCCACATTCTCAACGTCATCTTCTGGGTATTGTTACTAAAACTAGCTACTATATCCGTTTTTTTGATATTTCCGGCAAATTAATTGCTAATGCTGGTAATTATCCCCAGGGATTACCTGATGTTTTTAATCAAAAAACTTGGCAATTTCTCAAAGACAGTAAAGGTAAAGATTACCATCAAATTACTATAGTTTTGCATACCCAAAATTATCAAGACTGGGGGTATATGCAAGTAGGAAGAAGTCTAGAAGAATTTAATCATTATTTAGATAGTGTAAAACTAATTTTGGTATTAGGTTTGCCAATTGTCATGGGGATGGTTGCTGGTGCTAGTTGGTGGTTATCAGGATTAGCTATGCAGCCAATTTATCAATCCTATCGGCAAATTCAACAATTTACGGCCGATGCCGCCCATGAATTAAGAACTCCTTTAGCTGCGACAAGAGCAACAGTAGAATCAGCACTTTTAATGTCACAAATAGATGAAGATGAAACACGGAATATTTTGCAAACTATACAGCGTCAAAATCACAGATTAACGGCTTTAGTTGTTGATTTATTAATGTTGGCACGTTTGGATAGACAAGCTCAAAAGTTACAGTGTGAAAGTTGTTGCCTAAATGATATTATCAGTGATTTAATTGAGGAATTTGCAGCGATCGCCACTACAGCAGGGGTAAAGTTGACATCTTCAATCCTAGAGCATCAACCTCTGAATATTATAGGTAATGCTGACCAGCTTTATCGCTTATTTTCTAATTTAATTGTCAATGCTATTCAATACACACCAAGAGGAGGGGAGGTAACTGTTTTTTTAGATACCAATGACTATAATGCTGTAATTAAAGTTCAAGATACAGGAATTGGTATCCCGAAACATGAACTAACACGAATTTTTGATCGTTTTTATCGGATCAGTAGTGATTCGTCCGGAACGCTGCGCTATCGCTCTCGGATCAATGGTGGTTCTGGTTTGGGATTAGCTATCGCTCAAGCAATAACTCATGCACATCAAGGCAAATTAAATATCCAAAGTGAATTGGGTAAAGGTAGCACTTTTACAGTTAAATTACCTAAAGAAAAATGAGTTTATTTTGCTTTTTTCAGGTGGCTTTGCCATGTTTTAGCAAATTAATATAAAACAATATAGCAAGATGCTAAAAATAAGCAAAAATTATTGTTAATGGGAATAGTCCACACGAAAGTGCTATTTTTTTAACTTAAAGAGGAAACCATTTATGCGGGCTTTTGTGACTGGTGGTACAGGATTTATTGGTTCTCATGTGGTGCGATTACTCTTACAAGAAGGATACAAAGTTACAGCTTTGGTACGTCCTAGTAGTAATCTGGGTAATTTACAGGGTTTGGCTGTAGATATTGTCAAAAGTAATTTAAATGATCCGAATATCTGGGAACAGATGCAGGGTTGTCAATATTTGTTTCATGTGGCTGCCCATTATTCCCTGTGGCAAAAAGACCGAGAATTGCTTTATCTTGAGAATGTAGAAGGGACACGCAATATTTTAGCCGCAGCCCAAAAAGCAGGAATTGAACGAACAGTTTATACTAGTTCCGTTGCAGCTATTGGGGTAGGAAAATCTGGTGAAATCGTGGATGAAACCTATCAAAGTCCCGTGGAAAAATTAGTAGGAGACTACAAAAAATCTAAATTTCTGGCGGAACAAGTCGCAATAGAATCTGCAAACAAAGGTCAGGATATTGTGATAGTTAATCCTAGTAGTCCCATTGGTGCTTTGGATATTAAACCTACACCCACAGGGGATATTATTCTGCGGTTTTTACGGCGACAAATGCCGGCGTATGTGGATACGGGGTTAAATTTTATTGATGTGCGGGATGTGGCTTGGGGACATTTATTAGCATTACAAAAAGGCAAGGGGGGCGATCGCTATATTCTCGGTCATCAAAATCTTACCC